>CAXEVD010000098.1:0-6127 GCA_963999395.1 uncultured Halieaceae bacterium | reverse complement strand
ACCCGTCAAAGGGCAGGACCTCCGCGGCGGGCACGTGTTGCAGGCAGGCCTTGGCCAGTTCCACCCGGGCACCTGTAGAAAAAAGCGGGGCTTTTTTCTCACTGGTGGCAACGGCCACCACGACTCGCTCGAACAGCTTCGCGGCGCGCTCTACCAGATCAATATGGCCATTGGTGATGGGGTCGAAGGTCCCCGGGTACACCACGGTATGGGTCAACACGAGATATGTCCTCCAGCGATGTTCTTGAGCCTACACAAGTCTTGTTGGCTGAACAAACGCACGGGCCTTACGCTTTAGCGCGGTGACAGCAGTCGGTAACAGACGTCTCCCACGGTTCTCTCGCGCAGCACGTCATAGCACCTTTCCGGGACAGGCTCGGGTTGCGAGCGCGATGTCTCGAAGTACACCCGGCTGGCTTCAGCCAGTCGATCGCTACTTGCCAACAGTGTCAGGGTCGACATGCCGAGGCGCGCATCGAAAGGGGGGTCTATAAATATAATGTCCCATTTGTCCTCGGTCTGGCGAAGATAGCGCTCTGCCATGTCGCAGCTCACACTGCTGCTATCAGTGGCGTTGAGGATGTTGAGGTGGTGGTCCACGGTATTGGCCGCCTCCCGGTCTGCATCCACAAAGTCACAGTGTGCGGCGCCGCGGGACAGCGCTTCGATCCCCAGCGCGCCTGAACCGGCAAAAAGATCGAGACATTTTGCATTGTGAAGATGGGGCCCCAGCCAGTTAAAGAGCGTCTCCCTGATCCGGTCTCCCGTGGGTCGCAGTCCCGGCCGATCCGGAAACTGGAGTTTCCGCCCACGCCACTGCCCACCGATGATACGGAGCTGGGGGGTAGCCTGTTTCGCGCCGCGCCGCATGCTGGCTCCTGTTTTTCTGGGTGCTAGACTGGCCGTGAATCAACGGTGCTTTGGTGTTCCGCCACACCCAATCGAGTCAGAGTGATCATGAAGCTATTCAAACGCCGCGCCAAGCCTGATGAGATCAAAACCGAGGCAATCACTGACAGCGATCACACGGATACCGAGACATCCACTGACAAGCCTGCCCCGGGCTCCGGGCAGGCACCGGACGCGTCGCCTGCACCGGCAGGCGAGGTTGGGGGTGATGCCGCGTCAGATTCAGGTTCGGTTGTTTTTGAGCGGCTGCGAAGCGGGCTCAGCCGCAGTCGTGGACAACTGTCTGAAGGGCTTGCCAGTCTCGTAC
Organism: uncultured Halieaceae bacterium; assembly: GCA_963999395.1. Classification (GTDB taxonomy): domain Bacteria; phylum Pseudomonadota; class Gammaproteobacteria; order Pseudomonadales; family Halieaceae; genus Luminiphilus. The sequence goes on along the minus strand of CAXEVD010000098.1, from coordinate 4,911 downwards.
TGGGCAAGAAGCAGTTGGACCCGGCACTCCTGGAGGCGCTAGAGGAACAGCTGATCATGGCCGACCTGGGGCTCGAGGCCACTGAGCGGGTGCTGGAGTCACTCCGCCTGCGACTGGGTCGCAGCGAGCTGTCTGCAAAAGAGACGGTCATGTCGGCCTTGAAGGAGACGCTCACTGAGATGCTGGCCGATCAGGAGTCTCCCCTCAGCATTGAGGCCCATCACCCTTTCGTGATTCTGGTTGTGGGCGTGAATGGTGCTGGAAAAACCACGACCATTGGCAAGTTGGCGCACCGCTTCAAGCAACAGGGGCACAGCGTCATGCTGGCTGCCGGTGACACCTTTCGAGCGGCAGCGGTAGAGCAGCTGCAGGCCTGGGGCGAGCGCAATGATGTGCCGGTGATTGCCCAGCACACAGGCGCCGATAGCGCTTCAGTGTTGTTTGACGCATTGCAGGCGGCCACGGCTCGGAATGTGGATTTGCTGATCGCGGACACCGCAGGGCGGCTTCAGAACAAGTCCCACCTGATGGATGAGCTCAGTAAGGTCGTGCGGGTGATGCGCAAGCAGGACGAGGCCGTGCCCCACGAGACGCTCTTGGTGCTCGATGCGGGCACTGGCCAGAACGCGGTCTCCCAGGCGGTGGAGTTTGATCAGGCCGTCGGTGTCACGGGCGTCACAGTGACCAAACTCGACGGCACCGCACGAGGAGGCGTGCTGTTCGCCATCGCACACAAGCTAAAGCGACCGATACGGTTTATTGGCGTGGGCGAGCAAGCCGATGACCTGCGTGACTTCAGTGCCCGGGACTTTGTCGATGCGCTGTTGGATGATGGCTAGGGTTTTGCCGCAGTGATTGAGTTTGAGCGGGTGAGTCGCCGTTTCGGTGACCAGGACGCGCTACGCCATCTCAACTTGACGATCCAGCAGGGAGAAATGGCCTTTCTGACCGGTCACTCGGGAGCGGGCAAAAGCACCCTGTTGCGCCTTCTATTATTGCTGGATCGACCCAATAGCGGAGACATCCGCGTGAATGGCGAGCCGACAAGCAAGATCCGATCGCGCATGGTGCCGCGTTATCGCCGACGTTTTGGCGTGGTGTTTCAAGACCACAGGCTGCTCTTTGATCGCAGCGTGCACGAAAATGTGGCGCTGCCTTTGGTGATGGCGGGGTTCTCCCCCACCGAAACCGCGCGTCGGGTGAGAGCCGCGCTGGACAAAGTGGGTCTGTTGTCCCATGAGAGAGCTAATCCCGCCGTGTTGTCGGGGGGTGAGCAGCAACGGGTGGGCATCGCGCGGGCGGTTGTCGCCAGGCCGGAATTTCTCATCGCCGACGAGCCCACGGGTAATCTCGACCCCCAGCTGTCTTCCGAGCTCATGTCTTTATTCGAGGCATTCAATCAGGTGGGTGTGACGGTGCTGGTGGCGACTCACGATTTGCCGCTGATTTCCCGGCTACGGCATCGAATTATTACGCTGCATGGGGGGCGTCTTGCTGGCGCGACGGCTGCATGAGCTCTTCAGCGCGACAGACCAGAGAAGAATGGAGTCGAACAGCGGCCTGGCGCTCGCAACATCGTGCAGCCGCCACCAGTAGCTGGCAAAAATTAATGACCAGGCCCCTGGCAACAGGCATGGTCTGGATGGTTGTGGCGATCTCATTGGCGCTGCCGGCCGCCATGCTGCTGACACTCGATAATTTGAGACCACTGATCCCCGATCTCGAGCAACCGGCACAGGTATCAGTCATGCTGGACGGGGAGCTCGACCTCGAGCAGGCCGAGGCCCTGCAGCTTGAATTAGCAGCTTGGGATACCGTCGAAGACGTGACCCTGGTGCGCCGAGACGAGGCGTTGGCAGCATTTGGTGAGCAAACCGGATTGTCAGGGTTGCTGGCGTCGCTGGACTATAATCCGCTGCCGCACGCGTTATTGGTGGCACCTAGTGCACCCCGCACTGACGCGGCCCTCAGCCAGTTGGTTGAAGCGGTTGATGCCCTGCCAGGCGTGGACAGGACCATTGTCGATAACCAGTGGATGAGCCGCCTCGATCAGGCCCTGCTCGCGGCAGAGCGCTGGGGCCTCGCTTTGGGTGCCGCAATGGTGCTCGGCGCGATTCTTGCGCTGGCAAACACGCTGCACCTCGCGATCGATGCCCGTCGGGAAGAGATTTTGGTGGTGCGGGTGATTGGCGGCGCTCCGGGGTTTATCCGCAGGCCTTTTTTGTATACGGGCTTGTATTTTGGTGTTGGCGGCGGGCTGCTCGCCGGGGTGATGTTGTGGGTGTTAAGCCTTTGGATTGCAGGCCCGGTCAACGCATTATTTGTCCTGTACGGTAGTCCTGGCCAGATTCAGGGCCCTGGCATTGGCTACCCCGCAGCGCTGATTGCGCTCGGCGCGTGCCTGGGGTGGCTGACCTCCTGGATCGCTTCAGCATGCTATTTCACTCGCCTTGAGGCGCCTTGAGTGCCGCTAACCCTCTGAAAAGCGGTATTTTTCAGGGTTTAGCACTCTGCATAAGAGAGTGCTAAAATACACGGCCACGAGCCTTTTGGAGGCGACTGACATGACCGATACAACGCGTGCACTGGCGCTGCCTAACAGTGCAGTGCTGAATATGGCGCCCGGCGCCAATTTGTCCGCCTATGTTCAGGCGGTGAGTAGCATTGCCGTGCTGTCCGCCGAGCGGGAGCGCGAGCTGGCAGAGCGCCTGTTTTACGAGGAGTGCGTTGACTCGGCGAGAGAGCTGGTGCTCGCGCATCTTCGCTTCGTCGTACATATTGCCCGCAGCTATTCCGGTTATGGTCTGGCTGAGGCTGATCTGATCCAAGAGGGCAACGTTGGCCTCATGAAGGCGGTCAAGCGCTTTGACCCGAACAAAGGGGTGCGGCTGGTCTCTTTTGCGGTGCACTGGATCAAGGCCGAGATGCATGAGTACATCCTCCGCAACTGGCGCATTGTTAAAGTGGCGACGACCAAGGCCCAGCGAAAACTGTTTTTCAATCTGCGCAGTCAGAAAAAAGCGCTGGGGTGGCTGTCAGCTGAGGAGACCCGTGCCATCGCCGCTGACCTCGGCGTGGATGAGGCAGAGGTCACACGCATGGAGGGTCGTCTGGCCAGTCGGGATGTGGCCTTCGATGCGCCGACTGACAGTGACGAAGACGATGTCTGGCAGGCACCGCAATATTTTCTGACAGACGGTCAGGCGGATCCCGGTCAGCTGGTCGAGGCGGAGGAGTTTGCCCAGGACAGTTCGGCGCGACTGCAGCTTGCGCTCACGGAGTTGGATGCGCGAAGCCGCGATATTCTTGAACGTCGCTGGCTGGCAGAAGACAAGCCCACGCTACACGAACTGGCGGCGGAGTATGAGGTGTCGGCAGAACGCATTCGGCAGCTGGAAGCCAATGCGATGAAAAAACTGCGCGCCGCTATGGTCGCGTAGCAACGACCTGGCAGATTCAGTCCGTCTCAACCTGCCGCTGTGGGATCCCCCGAGCCCCCGCTGACCCACCGTATGCGCAGCTTTGTGATGCGCGCTGGCAGGATGACGCCTGCTCAGGAACGCGGCTGGCAAGACGGGTTTCCGCGCTTTGGCCTCAGCCTGCAAGCAGGGCAACTCGACTGGGACCAGGCGTTTGGCTATGCGGGCCAACGCATTGTCGAGATTGGCTTTGGCATGGGCGATAGCTTGTTGCAGATGGCACAGGCTGACCCCGCTGCCCAGTTCATCGGAATAGAAGTCCACCGCCCCGGTGTGGGCAGGCTCTTATCTCAGGTGCTTGGTGCTGACACCCGAAACCTGCGGGTTTATGCCGAGGATGCCGTGGAGGTGATGGAGCAGTGTCTGGCGCCGAATACAGTCGACGCCATTCACATTTTCTTCCCCGACCCCTGGCATAAAAAGCGTCACCACAAGCGACGGCTGATTCAGCCCAAGCTGGTTCACGATCTGGCGACGCTGTTGCGCGCAGATGGCTATCTGCACCTTGCCACCGACTGGGTGCAGTATGCGGAGCACATGTTTGAAGTGCTGGATGCCGAACTGCTCCTTGTGAACGCAACGGGCGAGCCCGGCGCCGCGGTGCCGCGACCGGATTACCGGCCCCCCACCAAATTTGAAGCCCGCGGCGAAAGATTGGGGCATGTGGTACAGGACCTCATTTACCGTAAGCGTGCCTGAGTCGTTGCTTGGGCGTCTTCTGTTGGCGCCTCGGCCTATCATCCTTTTCAGGGCAGGCTATAGAAAAGTTTCGATGACGCTGTCTAAAAACTGATACCCCAGCGGCGTGGTCACAAAGTGACCTGTGTCGGGTGCTTCAAGCCAGCCTCGGGATACCGCAGTCTTGGCTGCCGCGGTCAGCTGCTCGACAGTCGCGCCCGTCGTTTGCGTAAAGTGGCTCAGCGGTACGCCGGATGTGAGCCTTAGGGTATTCATAGCGAATTCCGTGATCTTCTCCGCAGGCGAAATCGCGACACCCTGCGGCGGTGACAGGGGCGATGACGTCGTCACGGCAAGATAGTCTGTGGGTGTCCGGGTGCGTTGGGTTCTAATAATGGTGCCGTCGGGCAGAGAGATCTTGCCATGGGCACCCGCACCCAATCCAATGTAGTCTCCAAAGCGCCAGTAGTTCATATTGTGCCGGCTCTCTTCTCCTTCGCGGCTGAACGCAGATACCTCGTATTGATCAAGCCCTGCGTCAGCAAGAATGGCCTCACCCGCCTGCTGGATCGATTCCAACTCGCTCTCATTCGGGAGAGCCGGTGGTGCCGACCAGAAGCGCGTGTTGCGCTCGATCGTCAGCTGGTACCAGGAGATGTGGCCGGCGCTTCTGCCAACGGCCTCGGTGAGATCGGCTGCCCCCGATTGTGCGTCCTGTCCGGGTAATCCATGCATCAGATCAATGTTCCATCGC
>CAXEVD010000097.1:0-6144 GCA_963999395.1 uncultured Halieaceae bacterium | reverse complement strand
GTAACAAACCGTGCGGCCCTCGGCGGCAGACCGGTGCGTTCAAACTGATCGCACCATGCTTGAATACGCGCTTCGAAACGACGAAACTGCTGAGGCTCGATGTGCACGCCGACATTATCGACACTTGAGGAGAACGGTATGCCAGCGACTTCACAAAAACGCCGCTCTATCGCTTGGGGTCGCGCCTCAATAGTGAAAAAAGCCTGTTGCTGGTCAGCGTGCCGGCCGTCAGGGCTGTACCAGTAACCGTAATCCGGAAGATCTCTGCGACGCCTACCGGCGACACACCAGTGAGCGACCTCATGGAGCGCACTTCGTAGGTAGTCGGCCCGGAAATAAATACGATGTGGTGACCCCGGCTGATAGTAAGGCTCAGCGGCACCGCCGATGAGTTCCGTCTTGTCACTTACAGCAAACTCGCGATTAAACAGGCACATCACTTGGGGCGCATCGAGTGATTGAGAGGACGACATTTGCGGAGCCTGTCGGCGCTAAGCCTTGCGGATGCGATAGTGAAACTCGTCGCCTTCGCGACGTGCGACGAGCAATGCATGCCCGAGAAACTCACAGAAGTTGGGCACATCCCGCTCGGTCGATGGGTCCGTGGCGCGAAGCGTGAGCTCCTGACCTGACTGCAGCCGACGAATCGCGGCGTGCAGCAACATCACCGGCTCAGGGCACTTCAAGCCAATGGCATCAATCGATTCCTGCGGCTCAGCCTCTCGCTCTGGCTCCCCCATGAACTCACTCTGCGGGCTTGATGAAGCGCAGTGTCATGCGGTCGCTCTCCCCAATCGCGACATAACGCTCGCGATCGGTGTCTCCCGCGGCCAGCGTGGGTGGCAGCGTCCAGACACCACGAGGATGATCTTTGGTGTCCTTGGGGTTGGCATTGATCTCGCTGCGTGCGTCAAGCTCCAACCCTGCCAGCTGCGCAAGTTCAATCACCTTCCCCTCGCTGACATAGGCCGTATTTTTCATCTGCTCCAGCGACAGACCGGCCTCACCGCGATGCTGAACAATCCCGAGCACGCCACCGGGCTTCAGCGTCTCGGCAATCACCGAAAAAATCATCTCAGCCTGATCCGCGCGCAACCAGGAGTGTACATTGCGGAAGGCCAGCGCTAGATCCACTGTACCGGGCTCTGCAGGCGATACTGCAGTGGGTGGCTGCAATGTGGAGACTTCGACCGATCCATACACGTCGGCATTTTCGCCGAGTTTCTTCAAAAATCCGCCCAACGAGCGGCGCGCATAGCTGCCGCCATTGGGACTGGAATGGGCCGCGATCAGCGTGCCGTTGCCATCCATCAGGGGCGCCAGCACTTCGGTATACCAACCTCCGCCTGGCGAGAGCTCCATGACAGTCATGCCCGGGGCGATGCCAAAAAACGACAAGGTCTCCTCAGGGTGACGGTATTCGTCACGAGCGCGATTGGCTTCAGAGCGGTGCTCACCTGATAGTGCCGCCTCCCAGTTGAAGTCGGCGTGTGCACCCATTGAAGAAAGCAGCAGTACTCCCGCTGCAAGCTGTCGGGAATTGATCATGATTCTCTCCTTATTCATGTCGGCCACTCTGTGAACCCGCTTTGAGACTGTTCCGGCACGACACCGCGAGTGCACTATACCGTGTTGGCAGGACTCAGGCTGAAGCGCGCTGACTGGCGTTTCTCATCCCGAGCCCCATATTCTGCAGCGATAGCTCGTTAGCCATCCACCGAGTGTCGACCCGAACGGGGTCGTTTTGAGAGCAGCCAGCCCGCGAGCGCGGCGGTGGCCACCAGCATCACCACGCCCAGCGTGACCCAGACCAGTTGCCCTGCGAGCCGTGTGGCCGGCACACCAACGATATCGACCGCACCCCAAAACAACGCGACCGACGCAGCCAGCGCCAGCAGAACTGTCCGCGTGCGCTGTCGGTTTCTCATTACTTGGCGGAACTACCCGGTACCGGCGGCACCGTGTGCGCGACATCAGCATTCTGACCGCGATGGCGCAGCGCATGGTCGATCAAGACCAATGCCAGCATCGCCTCAGCAATGGGTGTCGCGCGGATCCCCACACAGGGGTCGTGGCGGCCCGTTGTCATCACCTCGGCCTGCCCACCGCTGGTATCGACCGTCTCTCCGGGGATACGGATGCTGGATGTGGGCTTCAGCGCCAGACTAACCCGCAGGGGCTGCCCGGAGCTGATACCACCGAGGGTTCCGCCTGAGTGATTACTCAAAAAGCCCTCTGGCCTGATGAGATCCCGGTGCTCGCTGCCCAGTTGCGCGACCGAGGCAAAACCGTCGCCCACTTCTACGCCCTTGGCCGCGTTGATGCCCATCATCGCGTGCGCGATATCCGCATCCAGGCGGTCAAAAACCGGTTCTCCCCAACCCGCGGGAACGCCCTCCGCCTCGACATTGATCCGCGCGCCGACGGAATCGCCCTGTTTGATCAAATCCTGCATGTAAGCCTCGAGCTGAGGCACCAGTGCGGCGTCGCCGCAAAAGAAGGGGTTCTGCTCCACCTGGGCCCAATCGTGGACACTCGCAGAAAGCGGCCCCAACTGACTGAGGTAGCCTCTAATCTGCACGCCATAGCGCTCAGCCAGCCATTTCTTGGCCACCGCACCCGCGGCGACCCGCATGGTGGTCTCGCGCGCCGACGAGCGCCCGCCACCGCGGTAATCGCGGATGCCATACTTGCGGTCATAGGCATAGTCGGCGTGAGCTGGTCGATATAGGTCCCTGATTTTACTGTAGTCTTTTGACTTCTGATCCTGATTCCGCACCATCAGGCCGATCGGGGTGCCGGTGGTAACACCCTCAAATACCCCCGACAAGATCTCGACCTCGTCGTCCTCTTTCCGCTGGGTGGTATATCGGGATTGGCCGGGTTTACGCCTGTTCAGATCGTGCTGCAGGTCGGATGAGGATAACTCCAGCCCGGGAGGACACCCGTCAATAATGCAACCCAGCGCCCTCCCGTGGCTCTCGCCAAAGGTCGTCACCGAGAATAAATTGCCAAAGGTATTTCCAGACATCAGGGCCTCCGGGCCCAATTATAAGATGCCGGCGGCGTTCCAGTCCCGTAATTCCTGCGCACTGATGATCGCGACGCCTGAACCGCCCTGCGGCAGTTCAATCCACAAGAAAGGCACCTTGGGTAACCGATCCTCAAGTGTCGTCCAGGTTTCACCCACCTCCAACAACATGAGTCCATCGGGTACCAGCACTCTGGCTCCCTCTCGCAGCAGGCGGACAGCCAACTCCGTTCCCTCCGCATCGGCTTCAAGCGCTATGCGGGGCTCAGCGATGTACTCAGGGGGCAGCTCAGCCATCTCGGCGCGCGATACGTAGGGTGGATTCGCCAACATCACGTCAATACTGCCACTGCGAAGTGCACTCAACAGATCTGCCCGCAGTGCAATAACCCTGTCAGACCGCTCGTGTAGGGCGATATTTTCAGACGCCAGTGAGAGCGCCTGCTCATCGAGATCGGAGAGCAACACCATCGCCTTTGAAAAAGCTTCTGCGGCCACCAGGCCGAGGCTACCGCCCCCGCAGCACACATCCACAATCAAAGCTGGCTCTTGATCTTCAGGCCACCAGGGCGTCAGACGCTCGGCCACCACATGTGATACCGGGGAGCGTGGTATGAGTGCTCTGGGGTCCGCAATGAATCGCAAACCCGCCAAATAGGCCTCTTTAAGACAGTACGCCACGGGCACCCGGTGATGACACCGCTGGTCAAGCAGCGCCGCCAACTGGGACCCGGCTTCGCCGGGGAAAGGCTGATCCAACAACGATAGTGGCTGCTCTGGCGTAAGGCCCGCCGCGCCCAGCACCAATGCCACCGCCTCATCGGACACGGACTCATACCCGTGGCCACAATAGACAGCGGCATCCTGTAGGGCAGTTTCAACTTGACTCAGTTTTGTCCGGAAAGTCTGCATCGGATATGTCTATTATTTTGGACAGCTCATGATAGGCTATTAAATTGACGAAACGGCGATCGGGTTTTTTCGCTTTGTGAGAAAAACCCCGTACATGCGGCACTTTGGCGAAGATTCGATAGAGAATCCGTGATGCCACAAGCAAACGCACCGATCCCAGCCTGCAGCCTGCTGAGGTCCGACAACGCCGTTTTAAGAGGTTCAGGACCGCCCGCTACTGAAATCTGAACCAGTACGCGGTCAGTACTAACTAGACACAACCCACTGGGTAGAGGTAGACATGGCAATTCAACCGGTAGCACCGAAGATCCCAACCACCCTCCCGGGCTCACTGACCGAGGAAGCCATCGCGGTCAGGGGCGCTCTTTTAGATCGCGGCCTGGAAACGCCGATGACGACCAATGATTTGTCCCGCGACCAGCGGTACGACGTCATCCGTGGTGCTTTCGAGGACATCATGAAAGCCTTGGGGCTGGATCTCAGAGACGACAGTCTTGAGGAGACGCCGCACCGCATTGCCAAAATGTACGTCGACGAGGTGTTCAGCGGGCTCGACTATTCACAGTTCCCGAAAATTACCGTGATCGAAAACAAAATGAATGTGGAGGAAATGGTCTGCGTCGAAGATATTGACCTGACCAGCACCTGTGAGCACCATTTCGTGACCATCGATGGCGCCGCCAAGGTCGCTTACATACCGAAAGACAAGGTGATCGGCCTGAGCAAAATCAACCGCCTGGTGAGATTTTTTGCACAGCGTCCGCAGGTTCAGGAGCGCCTCACGCAACAAATCCTGGTCGCGATGCAAACCCTACTTGGTACCGAGGACGTGGCGGTCACCATCTCAGCGGTGCATTACTGCGTAAAAGCCCGCGGCGTGAAGGATGGCAATAGCAGTACCCGGACCACCTCCCTCGGCGGCGTCTTCAAATCCGACCCGGCATCACGGGCTGAGTTTTTAAGTTAGGGCGTTACCCATCGATAAAGGCGGCAATGTGCTCAGCGATACGCTGAGCACCCTCTTCCATGTGGGTGTGATGGGATCCGGGCACCATCACAACACGGCAGTTCGCTATCTCTGAGACCGCAGCCAACGACGCTTCTAAATCTCCTCTTACTCGCAGACCCTCCTCTGCGACCAGCGCCAAGGTAGGCTTTGTCATAGCCGAGTAGAACGCGGAGCACATGCCCGGGCTCAACTTGACTGCCGAGGCATGATTCAAGCGGGGATCATGAGCCAATGCCCAACCATCCTCGGTCTCTTTAAGCGCTCTGGGCGCCAACAGTCTGGCACTGCTCTCTGAGAAACCCAGTCGCACCCTCGCACTGACGAACCCCTCAATATCTTCAAAAGTGCGGGGCTGACGTTTTGACAGCCCGCGATGATCACGTTGCGACTGCAAGAACTGCTCCACAGCGGACTCGTCAGGCGTTGGGCGCGGCAGCATGCCGTCCAGTAGCACCAGCTGCGAGCATCGATCCTCCAACGCGGTCGCCAGCAGCACCGCAATCGCCGCACCGCGGCTGTGACCCAGAACTGTCAGTTGATCGAGCTCCAAAGTCGCCACAACCGAGAGCAACTGCGGCACGTCATCCCAAATATGATAGGTCGCATCCAGTGAGCGGTGATCGCTCAGACCCTGGCCAGACAAGTCGAGGGCAATGAGTCGATATTCGCTCAGAAAGGGCGCAATAACCGAGAAAGACAGCGCGTTGTCGAGCCAACCGTGCAACGCCAGGATCGGATGACCATCGGGGTCACCCCACTCAAGTCCCGCATAGGTGAGCCCATCGGCCGTTACTGAAAATGCGCGGCCCTCACTCATACTTGGGCCTTGCTCGCGAGATCCCGAGGATCGGGACAATGTCGCAGCAACGTCGCGCCACCCCGGGCGAGGCAAGTGACCTCCAGCGTCGAGTAACCACCGGGCGCCAACGGTGCCAGCGTCACATCATCGACCCAGACGGCGATTGCCTGCGACACGAAAGGTTGATGGGACACCATGACGATATGTTCGTGCCCTGAGTAATCATTCTCGGAAAAAGCCTCCGGGTACGCACCCGGAGCCAGTGAGGGATCCACCTTCTGACTGCCCGGACGCAATTGCTCGCCCAACAACTCCGCGGTCTCGACGGTGCGCTGGTAGGGGCCATGAAGCAAAAGCGAGACGAGACCAAGACCCGACACACCCGCCCAAGCC
>CAXEVD010000096.1:0-6176 GCA_963999395.1 uncultured Halieaceae bacterium | reverse complement strand
CGAAAAAATAAGTCAAATTATCACCCATAAGCATTGGGTGATGAAAAAATTTAAAAAGCCCATTACCCCATAAACATTGGGTGATGAAAAAAACTAAGCAACACATTACCCAATGAATTAAGCTGCCCATCACCTTTTTCACGAAAAAAACGATCAAAAAATTTGGTTTATTTTCAATTTTTGCAAAAGCAGCAATTGGAGCCAGGGGTGGAGTACTCGTGGTTGCCAGCCAATCCGAAAAAGGTGCGGGTAAGGCGCCGTAAACCCGATGCCTACCAGATGCGTCTGGATTTTGGGATCAATGAGCCAGATTCAGGGGGCCAGAACTGACTGGCTCAGCGCTCGAGCCCGGTCGTTTCGTGCCAGCGGCCCTTGTGATCTATCAGCCACCGTGGCAGCCACAACTTGTGCTGATCGAGGTGGTCTAAAGGAACCAGGAACCACCGTCGACCATGTGGGTCTGCCCCGTGACAAAGCGACTCGCGTCTGACGCCAGATAGACAATGGTGCCAGTGAGATCCTCGGTTTCAAGATTACGTGGAATCAGTTGATTAGACGCAATCACCGACTTCGCTTTCTCGAACTTTTCACCAAAGAATTCCTCGGTGCCTTCAGTCATGACCGCAGAGGGGGCCACTGCATTCACGCGGATATGGTCTGGGCCCAGTTCGCGCGCCATACCACGGGTCATACCGATAACCGCTGCTTTAGACGCGACATAGTCCAAGCCGTAGGGCAGGCCGAATACCGCAGCGAGCGAGGCGATGTTAATGATCGAGCCGCCGCCGCTTCCGCGCATGTGATCGACCACCGCGCGGCTGATAAGCCAGGTGCCTTTGATGTTGACCTGCATCACGCGATCCCACTGTGCTTCATCAAGGTGCTCAAAGCGCGCGCCTTTTAGGCCGGCGTAAAGGGCTGCGTTATTAATCAACACATCGATTCGGCCAAAGCCGTCCATAGCGAGTGCCGCCATGGCTTCGCAGCTGTTGGCGTCGGATACGTCGACGGTGGTGGAAATCGCTCGCCCGCCAGCTGAATCCACTGCCGCGACAGTGCCACTGCAGTCGTTGAGGTCGGCGGCGACTATAGCCGCGCCCTCTGCGGCCAGCGCTTCGGCATAGGCTCTGCCCAAGCCACGCGCAGCGCCGGTTATGACGGCAACTTTACCGGCTAATTGCATGGTCGTGCTCCCAGTAGTTGGTTCAGTTGTTCAGCATTCTTCTGGTGAGGCGACTGGTTGTCTAGCAAGCCCGCATAAATCTGACCTTCTTTGATCACTGCCGCGATGGCATCGGCATCTTGCAGTACACCGATCTGCTCCAACGGATTCCCTTTCACGATCACCATGTCTGCGATTTTTCCTGCCTCAAGCGTGCCGAGGCTACCGTCTGGCATAAAGGCCTCGCCGCCGTGTTTCGTAGCAGCTTGGAGCGCCTCGGCGGGAGAGAAGCCGAAGTAGTCAGTAAAGTACTGAAGCTCTTTGGCATAGGTGCCATGGGGTGTGATGTTGAGGCCATAGTCACCGCCTACCAACACTCTGATACCGGCTTCTCGCATCCGCTTTACAGAGGCCTGGGTTGCCGCTAGCTCCGCGGCATAGCCCTCATGTTCGGGGCTACCGGTATCAAACCCAAAGCTCTGATAATGCTCAAGAAAAGTAATCTCCCAGGCGACCGCTGGGCCTACGAATACGCGGTCACGACTCGCCTCGAGTAGTGCCAGGGCTTCGTCATCCAGATAGTTCGCATGGCCAATGAAGTCGACGCCAGCTTTCACCGCTTGCTTGACTGCCGCGGCAGATCGCGCGTGGCAGGCGACCCGCATGCCACGGTGGTGCGCCTCGCCAACGAGCACCGCCAGCTCCTCATCCGTGAAGCCCAGCACACCGGGTTTGATCCCACCGCCCGAGGAGATTAATTCGCCATCGATCATCACTTTGACCACGTCGACACCGTTTTTAGACAGCGTGCGGACGGCTTTACGGACTTCCCAAGGGCCGTCGGTAATCATGCCCAGCCCGTCGATTTTCAATTGCGCGTAGTCGGGGTGCAGGTCGGCGTTACTGCCGGTTGAGCCGATGTCACGACCGCCAGCTAATAGTCGTGGCCCCAAGACATCGCCGCACTCGATACCGCGCTTGAGGAATGCGTCGACCCTATGCACCGAGCCAAAGCTGATCGCCGAAGTGAAGCCCGAGCCCAACATGACCCTGGCGTTATGGATCGTTTTAATCACCACCTCCTCGACAGGAGATTTGTCTAGCTCAAGCGGACCGTTATTGGTGTAGGAGAGGTGAGCGTGGGACTCCACCATGCCGGGCATGACAAAGTGGCCATGGCCATCTATAACTTGTGCTCCATCGTCGAGGGATGGGCTGCCTTCTCGAGGGCCAGCGTAGATGATGCGGCCGTCGGCGAACGCCACGCACGCATCGCCACAGAAGTGATCGGCGTGGCCGTTAAACAAAGCGATATTGTTCAGTACTATCACGGTAACCTCAGTAGTCGTCTCGCGTTTTGGGAGAAGCGTGCGGCGTCCGCGCTCAGTGCCTCGGGTGTATCGAAGCCTCCCAGATTGGTGCCCAGAACTAACTTATCTTCATGGGCATAGTGACGAAGTGCCGCAGCCGCTACCTCGCCTTTCACATGGGTATCAAACCATAACTTCTGTAGTTCATGGCCAAATCCATTCTGTTTCACACCCTCTGAGGCGGCAGGGTCCACCTGCGCCAGCTGGTCCATTTTTTCGGCCAGAAACGCTGCTGTACCACCACCATGTGAAACACACACATCAAGGGTGGGATGCCGATCGAGCACACCACCCAGAAGCAATTGCGCGACAGCGAGCGTTTCCTCTTGCGCATAGCCCAGACTCAACGAGAGGTTGTGCTGGTTGAGCCGGTCATCCTTGAGTCCGCCCACACCATCTGTAGAGCTCGCGTGAATAAACAATGGCACATCGAGATCAGTCAGTTTTTGGTAGAGCGAGTCTAACGACTGACAGGCAAAACCCTGTGGGATGTCTGTACCGATCATGGCGCCCTTGAGACCTAATGCGGTGACTGCGTGCTGCAGCTCCTCGCATGCAGCAGACAGGTCTTGCATGGGCAGCGCTGCCAGACCGACAAGTCTGTCGGGAGCAGCTGCAACGGTGTCAGCCATCAGTTGGTTGTGCTGGTGGCAAAAGTCAGTGGCAACAGAGGGCTCGACACCATGGAAGAAAGTAAGAGGGTTAGGAGAGAGCACCTGAATATCGATGCCCAGTCGATCGAGATGCGAGATCCGCAGATCTAAGTCCGTAAAGACTGTGCCCTCATAGGAGATGGGCTTCATCGTGTAGCCACCGATCCGAAAAAACGGCGCACCCTGCTCGTCGACACCGGCTTCAGGGCCATAAAGGCCTGCGCTGCCATTTAACGCCTCAAATACCACGTGGGCGTGCACATCGATGACTGCTGCTGTCACTGTCGGTCCTTTCGCATATGCCTCGTCAGGGTTCCTGCTAGGCGATTCGCCCGTCTCAGTTTGCACCATGTCACATCACCTGACGATGGCGGTGCTTCACTTTACGCTGGCATCTGCTCTGAGTAATCTGCTCTCTTCTCATCTTGTCATAGGCTTCACATGCCAACACCCAATCAAAGCGGACTTTTCGCCGGGTTGCTCGCACTCTTTTCTTCGGCAGTCTTCTCAGAGACGGTGATCGTAAATTTAGAAGAGCCGAGTACCGACGGTTTTTACACAGGCATTTCCAACTTGCGCGGCTGGGCGGTCGCGGAGTCAGGTATTGCCTCGATCGAGATCGATGTTGACGGCACCTATGCGTTCGATGTGCCCATGGGTGGGATGAGAGGCGATGTGGCGAAGGTTTACCCCGACTTTCCCGACTCTGATACGTCAGGCTTCTCCATGGCTTATAACTACAAGGGGCTCGCGCCGGGCGAGTATGTATTTACTGCTCGAGCGATTTCTAAGGGCGGCGGCGTCGCTACAGACAGCGCGACCGTGAAGGTTGACCGTTTCCTATCCTCATATATCGGCGACAGCTCGGAAGTCGATACATCGACGGTGTCAGAGGTGTCATTTGGCGATGCTTCCTTCACCCTGAAAGGTCTCACCGTTGAGGGGCATCAGTGGGATGTGGTGATGGATTTTGATACCGCAACCCAGAGCTTTGAAATCGCCGACATTGCAGAGCTGGGCGCACCCGATACGGGTGCGGTTTGCCCGTCCTCCAGCTGGAGTTCGGGCGATTACACTCTCGAACAGAACGGCATCGCGCGCGAATTCAGGGTTCGGCTTCCCACTGGTTATCGCACCGATCAGGCCTATCCGCTGATCGTGTTGTTTCACGGTTGGGGCGGTGATGAGGGTGAATTTCTGGACAATGTCACGGTGCAGTCACAGTCAGATCAGCGAGGCTATGTATTGGTAGCGCCGCTGGGGTTGGGGCGCGAGGAGCCGGGCAATCGACTGTCGTCCTGGTCGTTTCAGGGGTCAACGACAGGTCTCGACGGTGATGGCCTCAACGCAGCCGT
The DNA here is from genome assembly GCA_963999395.1 of uncultured Halieaceae bacterium. Classification (GTDB taxonomy): domain Bacteria; phylum Pseudomonadota; class Gammaproteobacteria; order Pseudomonadales; family Halieaceae; genus Luminiphilus. The sequence goes on along the minus strand of CAXEVD010000096.1, from coordinate 1,636 downwards.
GAGCGGCGACACGAACGCGATTTGTGACGATGACAGGACGCCTGATTACACCTACCCGTCCTGCGGGGGGATTGCTGAGAACGGATGCTCCTGGACGCAATGCTCTGTCGATGATGTGGCATTTTCTGCGGCGCTGGTTCAAAAAGTGTCCGCCAATGTCTGCATTGATTCTGATCGCGTCTACGCCGTGGGCGGCTCAAACGGCGGTATGTTTGTCTGGGATTTGGGCCGTGACCAGCGCAGCGCGGAAGTGTTTAGAGCAGTAGCGCCCATTTTGGGTTTGCCTCACCGCGGCTATTTAGACCCGCCCGTATCTGAGAGCGGTATGCCCGTTATTTCGATCACCGGCTCGCGGGACAGAACTGTCCCCCCAGGCGAATGGGGGCAGGACACTTTCACTACTACTTCCGATGGTGACGTCTATTATTATTCCAGCGCCTCAGCGATCACCAAGGTGTGGGCGGAGGCTCATGGTTGTGATGCCACAGTGCCGGCGGAGCCAGTTGATATTGGCAGCTCCAGCATGGAGTGCCGCGGTTGGTCTTATTGCCAGAGCGACTCACAGTGGCCGCCGGTCATGGATTGCCGTGGCGATATGGGCCACGTCTATAACCTCAGCTCCAGCTGGCCGCTGATTTTAGATTTTTTTGAGCAGCTATAGCGAGAAGCGACGCGTAGGTGCCTTAGGGCGCAACGGTAAGGGGCAGAACTCACCATGGCATTTCCAATCGAAGCGGTTCGGCAACAATTTCCCTCACTGGCTACAACAGATGATGGCCAGCGACGCATCTATTTTGATAACGCGGCGGGCACGCAGGTGCCCCGGCAGTCCATTGACCGCATCGTCGATTTTTTTCACCGTTACAACAGCAATACCGGCGTATTTAACCCAACCTCCGTCGAGGTCGATGCTCTCTATGACGCCGCCGTTGCCGCCATGGCAGACTTTTTGGGCACGTCCGACCCCGGTGAGGTGCTGATCGGTGCCAATATGACGACGCTCACCTATCAGCTCTCGCGGAGCCTCGCCCACCAGTTCGAGTCGTGTGATGAAATCATCATCAGTCGGATGGAGCACGAGGGAAATGTCTCACCCTGGCTGCAAATGGCCGAAGACAATGGCTTGATCGTGAAATGGCTGGAGTTTGACCGAGATACCTGGCGTGTCGAACCAGAGCTGCTCGAGCCTTTGCTGAGTGACCGCACGCGCTTATTGGCGCTCAATTACGCGAGCAACCTGACGGGCGGTGTCAACGACGTTAAAGCCCTCACCGCGATGGCGCAGGGTGCTGGCGCAATGGTCTATGTCGACGCGGTTCAGTATGCGTCCCATCGGCTGATAGATGTGAAAGATCTGGGCTGCGACTTCCTCGCCTGCTCGCCGTATAAGTTTTATGGGCCACATCTGGGCGTGGTGTATGGCAAACGAGAGCGATTAGAGTCCCTCCGCGCCTACAAACTCCGCTGTGCCAGCAATGACCTGCCTTTCCGATTCAGTCTGGGCACCCCGGCCTTTGAGTTAATTGCGGGTCTGATGGGCACGCTGGAATACTTTCAGTGGCTGGCGGCTGAGACCGGCTGCAGCGGCGACCGTCGTCAGTTATTCGAGGGCGCCTATGCAGCAATGGGTAAGCAC
>CAXEVD010000095.1:0-6177 GCA_963999395.1 uncultured Halieaceae bacterium | reverse complement strand
ATCGGATCAAGGCAATTCACTCGCGCATTCCCAACACTCATCTCGTGATGCACGGCTCGTCAGCTGTACCCCAGGACTGGTTGGCGGTTATCAATGAATTCGGAGGCGAGATTCCCGAAACCTACGGCGTGCCGGTTGAGCAGGTGGTTGAAGGGATCAAGCACGGGGTAAGGAAGGTCAACATCGACACTGACTTGCGCCTCGCCTCCACAGGGTCGATTCGGCGTTTTCTGGCAGAGCACCCCGCTGAATTTGATCCGCGCAAATATCTCGCCGCCAGTCTGGAGGCCATGAAAGCGATTTGTATTGACCGTTACGAAGCCTTCGGCACCGCGGGCAATGCCTCCAAGATTCAACCGCTGTCACTCGCCGATATGCAGGCGCGCTACGCCGCATAGTGTGAGGCCCACTCCCTTGGGGAGTGGGCATTTTGCCAAGTACCGATCGTGTGTTGCCGGTCGCTAGGCCGTATGATCTCGGGTTTCTCGGCGGCACACTGAGCAGATGGCACAGTCCTACATAAAACGCATTCTCAACGCGCAGGTCTACGACGTGGCGCGGGAGACGCCTTTGGATGCCGCGCCGCTGCTATCCGCGCGTCTGGGCAATCAGGCTTTCCTGAAGCGCGAGGACCTGCAGCCGGTCTTTTCCTTCAAGTGCCGTGGCGCCTATAACAAGATGATTCACCTCGACGAGGCCGCCCGGGCCGGGGGCGTCGTGGCGGCCTCGGCAGGCAATCACGCACAAGGTGTCGCGCTGGCGGCATCGAAACTCGGCATCAAGGCAACGATCGTCATGCCTGTCACCACACCCCTGATCAAAGTGGATGCGGTGAAGGCGCTGGGTGCCAAAGTGGTGATGCACGGCGATTCCTTCGATGAGGCCGCGGTGCGTGCCCGGGCGCTCACAGAGTCGGAAGGCTTCACCTTTATTCACCCCTTTGATGACCCCGATGTGATTGCCGGTCAGGGGACTGTGGCAGTGGAGCTGGTAAGGCAAGCTCAACAGCCGCTGGATTACGTGTTTGTCTGTTGTGGCGGCGGCGGATTGCTGGCCGGCATGGCGGCCTATCTGCGATACGTCTGGCCACAGACGCGGATTATCGGCGTGGAGCCGGAAGACGCCGCCTGCGTCCAGGCCGCCCTGGACAAAGGCCGTCGCGTCACGCTGCGAGAGGTGGGGCTGTTTGCCGATGGCTGCGCGGTGGCCCAAGTGGGCAAGGAGACCTTTCGGCTGATTCGCGAGTGCGTTAATGACATCATCACCGTCAGCACCGATGAAATCTGTGCCGCGGTGAAAGATATTTTTGAGGACACCCGCGCGATTGCCGAGCCTGCGGGTGCGCTGGCGGTGGCCGGCATGAAGAAATACGCGGCGGAGCATGATGTGACCGGCGCCTCGATGGCGGCGACCGTCAGCGGCGCCAATACCAACTTCGACCGGCTGCGCTATATCTCGGAGCGGACAGAGATTGGCGAGCGGCGCGAGGCGGGGCTTAGCGTGACGATTCCGGAGCGGCCCGGTGCCTTCAAGGCGTTTTGTCATGCCATCGGCAAGCGCAATGTGACTGAATTCAACTACCGATACGAGACCGCTGCCGAGGCAAGGGTGTTTGTCGGTCTCACCGTCACGCCAGGGGACGAAAGCCTGAATGCCTTACAGGATGCGCTCAGAAAAAAGGGTTATCGGGTGCTGGACATGACCGATAACGAAACGGCCAAGCTGCACCTCAGGCACATGGTGGGCGGACGTCTCTCAAAAGACATCAGCGATGAGATGGTGTTCCGGGTGGAGTTTCCGGAGCGGCCCGGCAGCCTGCTCCAGTTCCTCACCGTGCTGGGCAATGAATACAGCATTTCACTGTTTCATTACCGCAATCACGGTGCCGCCTTTGGGCGCATTCTGGTGGGCATGCAGGTGCCCGAGGGCAAACGTGCCGGCCTCAGAAAAGCATTGAATCGGTTGGGATACCGGTTTTGGGAGGAGACCGACAACCCGGCTTATCGCGAATACCTGGGCCCAACGGAGCGAACTTAAAGCCAGTCGTGCTGAAGGACTCTCCCCCCGCGACGAGGGGTGTCGGGCATTCAGCCGAACAAGGTCAGGCTTTCTTCGCTCAGAAAACCATCAAGTCGCTGATCGTGCGCTTCGCTCTCCCAGTCGCTAACGCGTTGCAGGGCAAAACCCACCCCCAACCTAAGGCCACCGACCAGTGCAAACAGTCGGTCATAAAAGCCGCCGCCATACCCCAGCCGCATGCCGCTATCACCGCAACCCAACAGGGGCGTCAGGAATAGATCAATAGACGCTGCATCGACCACTGGCGCCGCAGGCAGCGGTTGCAGGACACCGCCGATGGTTGCCTCCGCCTCGTCACCTGCCTGCCAGTGGTGAAAGGACATGGACTTGCCATCCACCCTTGGACAGACGATGTCAGCACCTCGCGCGCGCGCAGCCTGTGCCAACAGCGTGGGGTCAAATTCCGATTCATGAGGCAGGTAGCTGCCGATCAGTGTGGCGGCAGTCCAGGGCTGCCAAGTCACCAGATGTTGCAGGGCGTGTTTCGCGCAGTCGGCGCGATAAGCTGCACTCAGTGCGTCCCGGTCTGATCGCAGGCGTCCGCGCAGGTTCCGTTTCTGCAGCGCTGTGTCAGAGGCAGCTGTCATGAAACTCGTATTGGTATGCAGATGATCGAGGGGTGAGAGTCGCGGAAAAAAAATGACCCGCGGTACCGCTGACGAATAGGCCCTTGAACCCTTGCGGCTCAAGGTGGTGACCACCACGCGACTTCAGGCTTCCCGGTTCTGGCCAGGCTTGCTCAACAGTCGCGGAAGTGACCTCCGGGTACTGCATTATCGGCTCGAGGACAAATCGTCTGGCGAATACTTCAGGCCGTGCACAGTATAGCGGAATGAGAGATTCAGTTAATCTCAAGTTGTCGAAGTTGGTAAAGGACCTCATCTAGCTGACTGTTCAGCGCGGAGAGGCGCTCCTGCTCCTCGCTGGTCTCAACGGGGTTGTCCCCGGTTTTGAGCGCCAGCAGCTCGTGACTGATATTGAGTGCAGCCATGATCGCCACGCGCTCCAACCCGATGACCTTGCCGGTCGAGCGAATGTCACGCATGTGCTGATCGAGATATCGTGCTGCCTGGGTCAGTGCAGCCTCCTCATCGGGAGGGCACGCCACCTGATATTCCTTGTCGAGGATATCGACGCTGACGGTGTTGGGTCGACTCACGCGCTGCCGTCCAGAGAGCGCAGCCTCGCAAGTGAAGTCTCTACGTGTTCGCTGGCCTGTCTTTGGCGCTCTAACAACTCTCTGCGCTCGCGCTGCAATTCTGCAGCGCGAAGCTTCAGGGCGCGATTCTCACGGTTCAGTTCGCGGCTCAGTTCGATCAGGTCGTTTACTTTTTTTTCCAGCGCCTGGATGAGGTTGTCAGCCACGGAGGGTACACTGCGTTGCGAGCAAGCCAGCACTATAATGCCCGTTGTTTCATTGGGTCAACGTGCCGCCGCGTCAAGCAGACGGCTTTCGCCTGATCAGTTCTGGGTAGCCCGACTGCCAGGCACCTGAACCTGATGACCCACATTCATCCTGATTGAGGAACGACCCACCGTGTTACTTGATGCACTTGGCGCCTTTGAAGATATGCCGTCATGGGATGATGCGGCGGATAATCTTTTCAACGCCGGCCAGACGCTCAACCCCTCTGCGCTCCATGGCGCGATGGCAGGTTTGTTGGGAGCGGGGTTCAGCCCTCACACGGAGCAGCATTTTTCGGCGACGGTTGCGGCGCTGGAGAAAGCGCTTGCCATTGATCTCACGGGTGATCTGGTCGATTTTGTTTCTCGCCTGAGCCTGGCGACATTGTCCGCGATACAGGACGCCGATTACACCTTTCAGCCTTTAATGCCCGAGGACGACGGTTCTCTGGAGGAGCGACTTCTGTCCATTGCCGAATGGAGCCGGGGGTTTTTGTCGGGATTTACCCAGGGCATCACGCTCAGAGAGGCAGCGGGTGAGCCCATCCCGTCCATGACGGCTGAGGCGCTCAAGGACATGGCAGCCATTGCCCAGGTTGAGACCGAGGAAGCGGATTCAGAAGACGCAGAGCGTCAACTCGAGGACATCATCGAATACATTCGCTTTGCGGCGATTAACATCGTCAACGAGGCGCAATCTCTACAGGAAGGCAACAGTGAAAATCTCTAAAGCTGAATTTAGCCGCCGCCGCAAAAAACTGATGGCGATGATGGATCGCCACAGTATTGCAATCATTCCCGGCGCGCGTGAGGTGACCCGCAGCCGCGATACCGAGTATCCCTTTCGCCAGAACAGCGACTTGTTCTATCTCACAGGCTTTGAAGAGCCCGATGCAGTGCTGGTGCTGGTGCCCGGACGTCGCCAGGGTCAGGTCGTCCTGTTCTGCAGGGAGCGTGACCCCGAGATGGAGCTATGGAATGGCTACCGGCTCGGGCCGTTCACGCCGCTCTGGTCCGAGCGGATCATCGGCGAATGGGTGCGCGCGGCGCAAAAGCTCGGGCCGGAGGGCGCGGCTGCCTACCTCGGCGTCGATGATGCCTTTCCGGTCGATGACCTCGACGAAATCCTCCCTGGTTTGATTGAAGGTACCCAGCGCATTTACTACTCCATGGGCCATGACGATGTGTTCGACCAGCGCGTGATGGGGTGGGTGAATCAAATTCGCAGGTTGGTGCGCTCAGGCGCGGCCCCGCCGGCTGACTTTACCGATTTGGCTTTTCTGCTCCACGAGCAGCGCCTGATCAAATCCGCGGCGGAAATCCGCGTGATGAAAAAGGCGGGTGAAATCAGCGCGGCGGCGCACGTGCGGGCCATGCAGGAGTGCCAGCCGGGACGATACGAGTATCATCTCGAGGCGGCGATCCAGCACACCTTCTCAGAGCACGGCGCGCGTTTTCCGGCCTACAACTCGATTGTCGGCTCGGGCGCCAATGCCTGCGTGCTGCACTACACAGAGAACGCATCGCGGATGAAGTCTGGCGACCTGGTACTGATTGACGCGGGCTGCGAGTACCAGGGCTACGCCGCCGACATCACGCGAACCTTTCCGGTCAGCGGTCGATTTTCCCCGGAACAGCGGGCGATATATGACCTGGTACTCGAGGCACAGCGCGCTGCGATTGCCAAAGTGCGCCCGGGCAATACCTGGAATCAGCCCCACGATGCCACCGTGCGCGTGATTACGCGTGGCCTGATTAAACTGGGTCTGCTGAAGGGGAAAGAGCGGGAGTTGATCAAGGCCGAGGCTTACCGGGACTTCTATATGCATCGCGCGGGCCACTGGCTGGGTCTCGATGTGCACGATGTGGGCGACTACCGCATCGACGGACGCTGGCGGCAGCTCGAGCCCGGGATGGTCCTGACCATTGAGCCCGGTATTTATATAGCGGCCGACACCACCAAGGTCGCCAAGCGCTGGCGCGGCATTGGCATTCGGATTGAAGACGATGTCGCAGTGACGGAATCTGGTTGCGACGTGCTCACTTCGGATGTCCCCAAGCGTGCGGATGACATTGAGGCACTGATGTCCGAGGCGTCATGAGCGACGGGCAGCAGGTCCTGATTCTCGGGGGAGGTCTGGCAGGCCTCTCCTTTGCTATTGCACTGGCAACAGAAGCGCCAAGTTTGGATATCACGTTGCTGGAGGCGCATCCCTTTCGATCGGGAACCCCCAACCCCATGGACACCCGTGGCTCAGCGCTCAACCTCTACTCCGTTGAGCTTTTGAAGCACTGGGACCTCTGGTCTGCGCTGGCGTCACATACCGGTGTGATCGGCGATATCCATGTATCGCACCGCGGGCATTTCGGCAGCGCGCTGATGTCGGCCGAAGAGCTCGACGTGCCGGCACTGGGTTATGTGGTGGAGAACCACGAGCTGGGACGGGCACTGCTGGCGCGCGCAGAACAATTGGGTGTGACCGTCCGCGCGCCTGTCCGCTGTGTTTCGCTGGAGGCGGGTGCAGAGAAGCCGGCTGTGTTGACCGACGAGGGCGAGCGACTTACTGCAGATCTGGTGCTGCTCGCGGCGGGGGTTGCCACCGAATGGTTTGGGGGGTTGGGTATCGGCATGGAGGAGCGCCCCACCGGTAATCACGCGGTAGTGTTCAACGCGAGCTTTCCCGGGGTGCAACA
>CAXEVD010000094.1:0-6281 GCA_963999395.1 uncultured Halieaceae bacterium | reverse complement strand
CCCAAAGCAGGCGCGCTACCAGACTGCGCTACACCCCGAAAACGGTGGCTCAGGCCCCCGCGCGGCGCGCAGTTTACCGGCATTGCGAATTGTCGGCAATGCGCAACAAAACGACTTCCCACATAGACAGATCTTTGCCAGAATCGCGCCCGTTTTTAAGGGGGATTTCACATGACGGCAGTCATTCTGGACGGCAAACACGTTGCCCAACTCACAGAAGAGCAACTCAGTAAGCGGGTCGAGACACTCAAGGAAAAATCGGACGGGCGAACGCCGGTTCTGGCCACCATATTGGTAGGTGACGATCCCGCATCGGCAACCTATGTGAAGATGAAGGGTAACGCTTGCCGCCGCGTCGGCATGGAGTCCATGGCGATCGAACTGCCTGCCTCTACCCGCACCAACGATCTCCTTCGAGAAATTGAGCAGCTTAACCAGAACCCGGACGTACACGGCATCCTGCTACAGCATCCGGTGCCTTCGCAGATCGACGAACGCGTCTGTTTTGACATGATTGCCCTCGAGAAAGATGTCGACGGCGTAACCTGTCTGGGCTTTGGTCGCATGGCCATGGGCGAGCCGGCCTACGGATGTGCGACGCCTCAAGGCATCATGCGCCTACTTGCACACTACGAGATCAACTTGGAAGGCCTGCACACCGTGGTGATTGGTAGAAGCCCCATTTTGGGCAAGCCCATGGCCATGATGATGCTTGAGGCAAACGCCACGGTCACCATCTGCCATTCCCGAACACGTAATCTCGAGAGCCATGTGTGTCAGGCCGACTTGGTAGTGGGCGCAGTGGGCCGCCCCGAGTTCATCCGCGCTGACTGGATCAAAGATGGCGCCGTCGTGGTCGACGCGGGGTATCACCCCGGTGGCGTTGGGGATATTGAGCTGGGTCCTCTTGCAGAGCGGGCCAGCGCGATCACACCGGTACCCGGTGGCGTGGGTCCGATGACTATCAATACACTGATTCAACAGACCGTCGAATCAGGCGAGAAAGCGCTGGGCTAAAGATTAGCTGCGACGGCGCCACTGGGTGCCGTCGGGGCCGTCCTCCAACACCACGCCCAGAGCCTCGAGATCATCTCGAATCTGATCCGCGCGCTCAAAATCTCGGTTCGCTTTCGCGGCGATACGCTCCTCAATAAGCGCATCGATTTCTTCACCGGTCGGCCCCTCCTCTCCCACTGCGTCGGTAAACCACGCCTCCGGGTCCGCATCCAGTATCCCCAACAATCGGCCGCCTACCGTGAGTTCCGCCTTGGCCATCGCGATCTCATGAGGGGCATCGGACTTGTTCAAGGCAGTCGCCGCTGCATGCAGCGCGGCAATGGCCTCCGGGGTATTCATGTCGTCGAGCAAAGCGAGCAACACACGGCTGTCTGTCACGTTCAGCGTCGCAGGCTCAACATCTGCGTGCCGGCGTAGCGCAGCATAAAATGTGTCCAGCGTGCCTCGAGCACTGGTCAACAGCTCGCCAGAAAAGTTGAGCGCCGAGCGATAGTGGGCCGAGAGCAACGCGAAGCGCAACACCTCGCCAGGAAAACGCGCAAGCAACTCTCTCACGGTGCGGATATTGCCCAGCGACTTGGACATCTTCTCGCCATCCATGTCGATAAAGGCGTTGTGGATCCAATAGCGGACAAAATCGCCGCCATACGCACAACAGCTCTGAGCACGCTCGTTCTCATGGTGAGGAAAAATGAGATCGCGGCCGCCGCCATGAATGTCGATGGCCTCCCCTAAGTGCGCGCGAATCATCGCCGAGCACTCAAGGTGCCAACCCGGTCGCCCGCGGCCCCAGGGGCTGTCCCAACCGGGCTCTTGATCGGAAGAGGGCTTCCAAAGCACAAAATCACCGGGGTGACGTTTGTAGTCAGCGACTTCGATCCGCGCGCCTGCCATCATATCTTCGAGCTTTCGCCCGCTGAGTTCACCATAGGTGGGCATGGACTCGACTGCGAACAACACGTGACCATCGGCCTCATAGGCGTGTCCATCGGCGATCAGTTGCTCCGTCAACGCAATCATGTCCTCGATGTGCTCTGTCGCCATCGGCTCAATCGTAGGCGCGAGCGCATTGAGCGCCGCCATGTCCTCGCGATACTTCTGCGTGAACTCCGTGCTGACTTCAGTAATATCCGTGCCGCGCTGCAAGGCTGCGTCAATGATCTTGTCGTCGATATCCGTGATGTTGCGCGCGTAAACTACCTGCGGGTACAGCGCGCTTAGCAGTCGGTAGAGACAATCGAACACCACCACCGGACGCGCGTTCCCAATGTGCACGTAGTTATAGACCGTAGGTCCACACACATACATGGTCACACGCTCGCGGTCCCGAGGCGTAAAAACCTCTTTGGTTCCGGTAAAGGTGTTGTGGAGGCGTAATTCAGGCATTGGATGCCGACCACGTGTCGCGGAGGCCAATAGTCATATTAAAAACAGGATTTTCCGGGGTGTGATCGTAGCGATCCGCCACGAAGTATCCCTCGCGCTCAAACTGAAACACCTGCTCGGGCTCAGCCTCGCTCAACCCGGGCTCCACCATCGCCCCGGTAACACCCTCGAGACTCTGGGGATTGAGTACAGCCAGTGTGTCGTCTTCACGACCTGGTTCGGGCACCGCAAATAGGCGGTCGTAACGCCTGATCGTTGCGGGCAAGCCATGCTCAGCGGAGATCCACTGGATCACGCCTTTGGGCTTTATGCCGTCCTCGGGATCGCTGCCGGGAACAGAAGTGACACACTGGGCCAGTACATGGACGACATTGCCGTCAGCATCTTTCTCGCAGCGCTCCCCTTCAATCACCAGCCCGCCACGCAGCCTGACCCGCTTACCCAATACCAAGCGCTTGAACTGCTTGTTTGCCTCTTCGCGGAAGTCGGCTTGGTCGATGTAGAGCTCACTGCACATCACCAACTCCCTGCTGCCAAAGGCTGGATCAGCCGGGTGATTAGGCACCGTCAGCACAAGCGGCTCAACGAGGTTGGTCAGGGTCAACCGAAGTGGCCGCATGACACACATCGCCCGGGGCGCGTGCTGGTTAAGATGATCCCTGACGGCGCTCTCGAGCATCGCCACATCGACTGTGCCATCAGAGCGGGAGGTGCCTACCTCCTCACAGAAATGCCGGATCGCGGCGGCGGGATACCCTCTGCGGCGCAACCCTGCGATGGTCGGCATGCGGGGGTCGTCCCATCCGGCGACGACCTGCTCGTCCACCAGCTGCTTCAGTTTGCGCTTGCTGGTGATGGTATAGCTGGTATTCAGCCGCGCGAACTCAATTTGTCGTGGCTGATGGGGCACCGGCAGATTCGCAATAAACCAATCGTAAAGCGGCCGGTGGTCCTCAAACTCCAGCGTGCAGATAGAATGGGTAATCCCCTCAATTGCGTCTTCCTGCCCATGAGCAAAGTCGTACGTGGGATAGATTGGCCACTCCGAACCCGTCTGATGATGGGTCGCGTGGCGAATGCGATACAGAATGGGGTCACGCAAATTCATATTGCTCGAGGCCATATCGATCTTGGCTCGCAACACCCGCTCACCGTCAGCGAATTCTCCTCGGCGCATGCGCTCAAGCAGATCACGATTCTCATCGACGCTCCGGTCACGGAAAGGGCTATCACGCCCGGGCTCCGTCAAGGTACCCCGATACTCGCGGGCATCCTCAGCTGACAAATCGCAGACGTATGCAAGCCCCTCATCAACTAGATACAAAGCCCACTGGTAAAGCTGTTCGAAATAGCTTGAGGCGTAGCGCACTTCTCCCGCCCACTGATACCCCAGCCAGCGGACATCCTCCTGAATCGAGTCGATAAACTCCTGACTTTCTTTCTCGGGGTTAGTGTCGTCGAAACGGAGATGGCACTGTCCACCAAACTGCTCCGCGAGACCAAAATTCACCGTGATCGATTTCGCGTGACCGATGTGAAGAAAACCATTGGGCTCCGGTGGGAACCGCGTGACCAAGCCGTTGACACGCGCCGTCTCCAGATCAGCCTGAATCTGTGTGCGCAAGAAATTACTGCGAGGCTCCGCGGACATCCCGTACCCTGGGCCATGAGCCCCGAAAATTAGCCGAGTACTATACCAACTGGGCGCGGAGCTTGGCATGGGAGCATTCCCACTTACCGCAAAAATTCGGCATCGCAACCACCCGCCATCTCAGGTACGATGCCGCCTCCCGATGTAGACCCCTGAGGTATCCATGCCAGCTGCGCACATCCTGATGACCACCACTGTCGGCCCCATGACCCTGGAGCTCGACGCAGACAATGCCCCCACGACGGTGGAAAACTTCCTGTACTACGTCTCGAGCGGCTTCTACGACGATACGATTTTTCACCGGGTCATCAACAACTTCATGGTGCAGGGTGGTGGTTTCACGGCTGACATGGAGCAGAAAGCAACACAGGCTCCGATCGAAAATGAGGCCAACAATGGTCTCAAGAACGCCCGCGGCACGATCGCTATGGCACGCACACAAGATCCTCATTCCGCCACTGCGCAATTTTTCATCAACGTTCAGGATAACGATTTTTTGAACCATACAGGTGAAAACATGCAGGGTTGGGGATACGCCGTGTTCGGAAAAGTGACCGAGGGCGAGGATGTGCTCGATAAAATCCGATGCGTACAAACCGGCAGCCAGGCCGGGCATCAGGATGTCCCCGTCGAGCCCATCATCATCGAGAGCGTCACCGTCATCGGCGACTAAGGCGCTCTCGGTGCACCGACTCTTTGTCAGCGATTTACACCTGAGCGACGACACCCCCGACATCGAGGCGGCTTTTACTGGGCTGCTGAAACAGGAAATCCCCTTCGACTCCCTCGTCATGCTGGGCGATGTTTTTGAGGCATGGGTGGGCGACGATGACGACTCACCCCTGGCTGACCGCGTCAGATTAACGCTCCGCGCACTCGCGGAGTCAGGCACCGAGATCCTCTTCACGCGCGGTAACCGCGACTTCATGCTGGGTGAGCAGTTCGCCAGCGATATCGGCGGCACCCTTTTACCGGATCAAACGGTCCTTGAGGTCGCCGGACAACCCACGCTGTTGCTCCACGGCGACACCCTGTGCACAGACGATGTGGACTACCAACAGTTCAGACAGCTCGTTCACTCGCCCGACTGGCAGGCTGAAATGCTGGCGAAGTCACTCGATGAACGTCGGGAGTTGGCCCGTCAGTTGCGGTCAATGAGCATTGACGCGGCGAGCAACAAACCCGAAGACATCATGGATGTAAATCAGGATGCCGTGTGCGCTGCCATGCGCGACGCCAACGTATCCGTGATGGTGCACGGCCACACTCACCGACCGGATCGACACCAGTGCGACACCGGGGAGCGTATTGTCCTGGGGGACTGGACCGCACAAGCAGGCTGGCTGCTTCGCGAGCGAGACAGTGAACTCAGCCTGGAGCGCTTTTCTATCGGCTAATGCCGTGGCGGGACAGGGCCGCTATGAAACCGAAACTCAGTGTCTTCGCTTTGTACCAGCTCCGCTTCCAGACCACGGAAGTACTCTAGCCGGTCAGCCAAATTCCCCTCGCTTGCCAAGGATTCTGCCAAGCGTAAATAGTCACTGTAGTGCCGAGCCTCACTTTTCAGCAGTGAAAAATAAAAGTCGCCCAGCTCTTTATCGAGCTCGGGAGCCAGCCTAGCAAAACGCTCACAGGAGCGAGCTTCAATCAACGCCCCCACGATGAGCGTATCAATTAGTCTTCCGGGCTCTTGTCGTCGCACACCTTTATGAAGGCCTTGAGCGTAGCGAGAGGCACTGAGCGGCTCGTAGGTAATATCGCGTGCCGCCATGATCTTAATCACCTGCTCGAAGTGGCGGAGCTCCTCCCGGGCAAGCCTGGACATTTTGTTCAGCAGCACCAGGTTATCGGTGTAGCGATGCATGAGCGCAAGCGCTGTCGACGCCGCTTTTTTCTCACAGTTGGCATGACTGCGGCTGCCCCTTCGGTTCGCAAAATAGACCCGTTTCTCTCGCAATATTGCGTGGATTGCCACAACGCAGAGACACGAAAAGGTGGGCTGAATTTGCAAACACTTGGTAGAGAAATCACGGATAAAAATGCGGCTCATTGGCGGCGAGTATTTGATCAGTTGGATCGTGCCGGCATGCCTCCTGCAAACAAAAAGCAGCCATCACCCGTCGAACGGTCGGAAGCCGTGGTAACCCTATTAAATCCATTGGTGGCTCATTCCGATACCGTAAGTAAATCACAGACTATTTTGCGCCGACTCAATCGATTGGAATAT
>CAXEVD010000093.1:0-6335 GCA_963999395.1 uncultured Halieaceae bacterium | reverse complement strand
GAAGCCGGCAGTGGCGACCATGTCCAGCGCGCGGCGCGCCTCGTTGCCAGAGTGGATCCGCCCCAAGGCTTGGAGCGCGCGGTCATCAAAGCTTTGCACGCCAATACTGAGTCGGTTCACGCCAGCCGTCCGGTACTCGGCGAAGCGACTGCTCTCGGCGCTACCGGGGTTACTTTCCAGCGTGATCTCGACATGGCGGGATAGCGTTGCCCTGTTTGATACTCCCTCGAGGAGCGTGCCAAGCCAGCGACCCTCGAACAGGCTGGGTGTGCCGCCGCCAATAAAAATCGACTCGATGGGTCGGTCACGCCACCATGCCTGCTGGCTGTCTAGATCAGCCAGCAGGGCGTCGATGTAGGGTTGTTGCAGAGACTCGGTAAAACCTTCGTGGCTATTGAAGTCGCAATAGGGGCATTTACGCGTGCACCAGGGCAGATGTATGTACAGCGACAGCGGCACTGCCTGTGGATCGATCATGCTGCCAGTTGTTGCAGTAGCTGTTGCACAGCCACTGCGCGATGACTGACGCGATTTTTTTCCTCTGCTGACAACTCGGCGGCATGCTGCTCATAGCCATCTGCTACAAACAGGGGGTCATAGCCAAAGCCGCCGGTGCCGCGGGGGGCGGTGGCAATGCGCCCGTGCCACCGCCCCTCAGCAATGAGGGGTGTGGGGTCGTCTGCATGCTCGAGTAACACCACCACCGCCACATAAAAGGCGGCTCGATCCTCAGCCTCGAGTGTTGCCATATTCTTCAGAAGCAGCGCGTTGTTGGCCTCGTCGCCGCCTCCGGAGTAACGCGCCGATCGCAGGCCGGGCGCGCCCCCCAGAGCGGGCACAACCAAGCCAGAGTCATCGGCCAGCGCCGCACAGCGCGTCCGTGCGCAGGCATGGCGAGCCTTGATCAGCGCGTTTTCGACAAAGGTACTGCCAGTCTCCTCTACGTCGCCGACATTGAGATCTGTTTGAGGGCATACCTGCCATCGGTGACCAAGCACTGCCTGAAACTCACGGATTTTGCCCGGGTTGTGGCTTGCGATGATCAAGCGCGGTAGTGGGTCGTCAGACATCGCCTAGGTCTGGCGCCACAGCTGCACTTTCATTTTGTGCTCAAAGACAGAGGTTGCGCCCTCCGGCTGAAAGGTGAACTCAAAAAAACGATATTCGCGATCCAGAAACTCAAACGGCACGATGTAATACGTGGCGCGACCTTCGCGAATCTCTTTGACCCGCATATCACCACCCGTGATCAAATCCCAGGTCCGTCCCTCGATTTTCATCGGTCGACCTGCGATGTCTCCAGAGTCGGCATCGCGAACCGACAGGGTCAGGATGGCCTTGTCTGCGCCGCGCGCAATGCCGTATTCAGCGGCGACCTCTGGCGACAGAAAAGTGGTGTAGACAATGCTGTGGTGCAGTTCGAAGTGCTCGTATCGCGTTGATTGTTGTGCCGCGGCTGGCAGCATCCAGCACGCCAGCAGCAGTCCGGCAATTAGGCGCCAGCGCGGCGGATGCGATAGATCGCGCTGGTGGCAAACAGGTTGGGGAGCCATCTGCCCAACAGGCGATGAGCGGGCCCGGCAATGGTCGCTCGCTCGATGATCTCGATCTCTAATTCTGAACACAGCGACTCGAAGTCCTTGACGGTGCAAAAGTGAATGTTAGGGGTGTCGTACCAGTGCCGAGGCATGGCCCGTGACATGGGCATACGGCCCTTCAATCCCAGATGGACGCGGCACAGCCAATGGCCGAAATTGGGGAACGACACAATGGCCTCATCGCCAATGTCGACCATACGCTCCAGTGCGATATGCGGATGTGTCAGCTCCTGCAGGGCATGCGCCAGCACGACGACATCGAAACCATTGGTCGTAAAGCAATGCAGACCGTCGTTGATATCTTCCTGAATGACATCCAGCCCTTTGCTGACTGACGCAATAAGATTGTCGGGGTCGATATCCACGCCAACACCGCTGGCGTCACGCTCGGCCCTTAGGCGCGCCAGAAAGGCGCCATCCCCGCAGCCGAGATCAAGCACCCGACTACCCGGCGTGATCCACCCAAGCACGGTGTTCAGATCCAGTCGATTCATGATGGGCCTACCCGGCGCATCCACTCACCCAAAAGCTGCTCGTAATGAGGATTCGGGAGCAGGAATCCGTCGTGACCATTATCGGTCTCGATATTGGCGTAGGTAACGGATTTGCCCGCCGCCATGAGCGCATCTCGAATCTCGATCGACCGCTGAGGTGGGAACCGCCAGTCCGAACTGAAGGAGGCTATTAGGAAATTGGCCTGAGCGTTCGACAGGGCAGCGGTGAGGTCACCGCCGCACTCGCTGGCCAGATCAAACAGGTCCAGTGCTCGCGTCATCAGGACGTAGGTGTTGGCATCGAATTGGGTGGAGAACCGGCTGCCCTGATGGCGCAGATAACTCTCTACCTGAAATACCCACTCGGCGTTGTCGTCTGGCGAAAAACTGCCCTCTCGTAATTCCCGGCCAAATCGGTCACTCATACCGTCGGCAGACATATAGGTGAGGTGGCCGACCATTCGCGCCAGTGCAACCCCCCGCGTCGGCAGTGCACCTGTTGCCAGATAGTCGCCTTCATGCCAGTCGGGGTCGGAGAGGATGGCGTGGCGTGCGATTTCGTTGAAGGCAATATTCTGTGCCGTGAGGCCGGGTGCTGCGGCCAGCGCGACGCAGTGCTCGACCCAATCGGGAAAATCGATCGCCCACTGCAGGGCTTGCATACCGCCCAAGCTCCCGCCCATGACAGCGGCCCAGCGTGAAATACCCAAGTGTTCGGCCAGCCACTTCTGACTGCGAACCCAATCCTGGACCTGGGGTTGTGGAAATTGACCGCCCCAGGGCTTCCCGGTGTCCGGGTTGATCGCATTGGGGCCTGAGGAGCCGTCACAACACCCCAAATTATTGGAGCAAACCACAAATAAACGCTCGGTATCGATCGGTTTACCCGGACCGATTGCCAGATCCCACCAGCCGGGACGGCGGTCATCGTTCGCATGAAAGCCGGCAGCGTGATGCGAACCCGATAACGCATGGCAGATCAGCACGGCATTGTTGCCGGCGCTGTTCAGTTCGCCATAGGTCTCGTATACCAGTTCATGGCTACCGAGCAGTGCTCCGTTAGCAAAAGTAAAGGGCGTGTCGCATTTGGCGATCTGTGGTGTGACCAGACCGACACTGTTTGAGGGGATCTTCTCGTTCATGTCAGAGCCCGAAAACCAGACCCGGAGGCAAGCCGACGGTGAGTGCGGCGTGTCGGAGACCAATTTGCACGACGTTAATGCCGATAAACACGAGGATTGGCGAGAAATCGATGCCGCCCATATTGGGAAGCAGTGAGCGGAAGGGTGCCATGACCGGTTCGGAGACTTGCCAGATCAGCTCTATGGCGGGATGTCGGCTTCCGGGCGCTATCCAACTGACTACGATCATGGCGATCAGAATGAAAAAGTAGAGATTAACCAGCACTGCGATAACGCCGATAACACCCCAGAGCAGCACGGTTGCGACGCCAGGCAGCGTCCAACGCTCCCCCGCTATCCAGGCGATGCCCACCAGAATCAGTGACTGAAGTAGCACAGCTAGCACCCACACAGCCCAGTCAATTCGGCCGGTGGCGGGCAGCGCTCCGCGCAGGGGCGTCAGCAGCGGATTGGTCAGTTTTACAATCATCTGTGACAGCGGGTTGTAGAAGTTCACCCGAGACGCGTGAAGGACTCCGCGCAGTATGACCACGAACAGCAACAATGCGCCCAGATTGCGAATCAGATACAGCGCTATTTCTGTGCCGGCACTCATAAGCTGAACTCCTCGCCCAAGGCTTTAGCCCGCGCGGCGCATTGCCGGATAGCCTCGGCCACCACCGCATCGAAGTCATTGGCCTGAAGTGATTGCAGCGCCTGCTCGGTGGTGCCGCCAGGGCTCGTCACGTTTTCCCGCAGCGTGGCAACCGGCTCGGTGGCCTGAGCTGCCAATGACGCGGCGCCGAGAGCGGTCTGCACCGTCAGCGCCATCGCAACCTCTTCTTCAAGCCCCAGTTCGACGCCGGTGCAGGCAATGGCTTCAATCAGTGCAAAAAAGTAGGCGGGGCCGCTTCCCGATACGGCCGTCACGGCATCGAGCAGCTCTTCGCGACTTACCCAAACGGTGTTGCCTGCGGCGTTGGTAACCTTTTCCGCGAGCTCCCGATGGGCAGCGTTGACCGAGTCGGCTGCGTACAGCGCACTTGCACCCAGCCCAATCATAGCTGGCATATTGGGCATACAGCGAATGATCGCGACGTCCTCGCCAAGCTGAGACTGGAGTGAGCTGATCGGGATGCCCGCCGCAATAGAGAGCAGTGCAGTGCGGGGTCCCAGCTGGTCTTTGATAGCAGTCAGCGCCGCGGGGATGATCTGAGGTTTCACCGCAGCCACCACCAAGTCTGCGTCCTCGAAGAGCTTGTCAGGTGCGGTGCAGAGCCGTGATAGACCCATGGCTTCCAGACGCGACAACGCTGCCTCGCTGGGGTCACTGGCCCGGAGCTGGCTCGGAGAAACTCCCTCGGCGATGAGACCGCTGATCATGGCGCTGGCCATATTGCCCGCGCCCAGAAACGCGATAACAGGTGCCACTTCAGATGACATGGGATGGCGGGTATCCGTCACAAACGAGCTTAATTATACCGCGCCCCAAAAATATCTGTGCCGACACGAACGATGTTCGCGCCCTCGCTGACAGCAGCCTCCAGATCCCCCGACATACCCATCGACAGGGTGTCGAGCTGAGGCAGGGAGTCAGACAGTTGATTCATGAGCTCCCGTAACTGACGGAAGGGCTCGCGTTGCTCGGTCTGGTTGGTTGTCGCTGCGGGGATCGTCATTAATCCACGGAGCCTCAGCCCCGGCAGTTCGCTGATGGCTGCCATCAGCTCGGGTGCCGCATTAGGTCGGACACCGGATTTGCTGTCCTCGTTGGAAGTGTTGATCTGCACCAATACATTCAGCGGTGCTGCGCCGTCTGGACGTTGCTCACTGAGTCGCCGGGCCACTTTTAGCCGGTCGATACTGTGCACCCAGTCACTGACCTCAGCGATCAAAGCGGTTTTATTGCTCTGGATTGGGCCAATGAAGTGCCAGCTCAGTGGCAGGTCGGCGAGCGCGGCCGCTTTTTCTGCCATTTCCTGTGCGTAATTTTCACCAAACGCCGATAAACCGAACCCATGGGCCTGTCGGATCAGCTCGGAGGGCTTGGTTTTACTGACTGCCAGCAGCGAAACCGCGCCTGAAGCGCGCCCCGACGCCAGCTCTGCCGCCCGAATCCGGCGGTCGACTTCTGATATGTTGCGCTGGAGTTCAGTAGGCATCATGGACGCATCATAAGGAAGTTGATTCGCCATGTGCTAGCCCGACACAAGCGGAGACTGTGAAATAGATATCACTGAATTGCTCGCATTTAGCGCCCAGCAGGGTGCATCAGATCTTCACCTTTCGGCAGGCCTGCCACCGATGATACGTGTCAAAGTCGCGCAGATGTATTCAGCCATTCAGACGGGTCAAGCTATCGGCATGCAAACCATGGATCAGTGCCTGCAAGGGCTGGTCGATAAGCGCATCATCACGGTGGACGCGGTCCGCGAAAAAGCACGGGAGTCCTATAGCATTGCGCTCTGACGCCTACTGTTCGTTGAGCCAGGTGGTCAATATGATGGCCGCGGCTTCGTCATCGATTGGCTTGGCTGCGAAATCGCCATCGTGGCCGGACGCCAGCGCGGCCGCCTTTGCCTCACGACTGGAGAGCCGCTCGTCGACCAGCGTGACGATACGCTGATACCGGCCCTCGATTTGGCGCGCGAACTTCATCACTCTCTGGCTGATGTCGCTTTCTGAGCCGTCCATATTGAGAGGATGGCCGACGACCACGCGGTGTGGCTGCCACTCCTCAATCAGTTTGGTCAATGCGCCCCAGTCTGGCACCCCGTCGCGTGCGTTGATAATTGCCAAAGGCTGAGCTGTTCGCGACAGCGTATTGCCCACCGCTACACCCATATTGCGCAAGCCATAGTCAACTGCCAAAACGGTTTCCTGGGCGGTCACGGTCAGGCATGCCCCGCTTCAGCACTCAACAGGTCAATATCGATACCCAGTTGTCGGCCGGCCGCAGTGAGCCGGTCCTCGGCGGCGCTCCGGAACAGAATATCGAGGTCTGCTTGAACGGTTAGCCAACTGTTTTCAGCCATTTCTGCCTCGAGTTGGCCTGCCGACCACCCGGCATAGCCCAGCGCCACCAAATAATCCTTGGGCCCCTCCCCGGCGGCGATGGCGCA
>CAXEVD010000092.1:0-6392 GCA_963999395.1 uncultured Halieaceae bacterium | reverse complement strand
AACTGCCAAAAACAGCGCTGCAGCGAACAGCACAATCAGGCTCGCGGATAACAATGATGTCACCCGGGGGAGCAGCGCAGCCCAGTTAATCCTGGGTTTGCGGGCCTTGGCCGGCCCCGCCTCGGGCTCATCACTGGACGCCTCTTCCGGCAAATCGGGCGATTGGGTCGAGGCGGGCGCGGCAGACTTCGACTCGTCGTAATCCGATACGCTGTGACTAGGGGCATCATCAACCGACAAACCAGCTATTTCTGAAGCCAACCCATACCACTGTGAATCCGTCAGCGAAGGCAGCATCTCCTGGAGAGCACCGTTCTCGTGGCACTCATTGAGGTAGCGCTCCATTGCCGCTCTACCCATCGGGGTGAGGCGAATGAGTTGATTACGCGACTTGAGCGATAACTGCTGAAGCGCCGAAGCGTCATGATTATCGATCGTTGAAAACGCCAACATCCCGACATTGGCACCAGGGAAGGTATTGACCAGAGACTCACAGGCCATCCACTCCTTGCCCGCATTCGGGCCAAAATCCGGCATCACGATGATATGGCGGTCGTTAGCTTGCTGGTTGCGGGCCTCCTCAACGCTCAAATCCGCAAGGACGGTATTGAACAACTCCACAATGTCATCCACCTTCGGCGACATCATGCGATGCAACTGCAGTCCAGGCTCACGCTTCAGCTGGTGATAAAGGGCAAGGAAACAGGCGTCAATGTGGAATTCTTCCTCACCCACAATGAAAACGTTGCACATGCCTGTTAGCAGGGCATCGCGCGCGGTAGCGAGAACACTCTCATCATCCGGGTGAGGTAGCGAGTCCAGCATCGAGACATCTGTCAGGTCTGATGTCATCTAGTGAAAAACTCTCGTCTCAATGGTGAAACATCCTCAAGGCTCACTGGTCATACACTTCAGACTGCCGTCCCTCAGAGTCAAACACCATGTTGTCTGGCACTCGTGGAACCGGCTTGTCGCGCAGGTTGCTCGAACGATTGATACTATTGATATTAAATATGTAGGCAATGACCTGAGCAACTGCCTCAAAGAGCGGCTCGGGAATGAAAGCCTCAATCTCCGTGGTGAAAAAGAGCGCCCTCGCCAAAACCGGAGACTGAAACAGCGGCACGCCTTCTTCGCCGGCTCTCTCACGAATGCGCTCTGCCATGACATCCGTGCCTTTTGCCACCACTTTCGGTGGATCCTCAGAGGAAGGGTCGTAAGCGAGAGCGACGGCAAAATGCTCCGGGTTGGTAATCACTACATCGGCCTCTGCGATCGCCTCGAGCATTCTGGCAGCCGAGATCTCCCGCTGTTTCTGACGAATGCGCTGTTTGACCTCAGGCGAACCCTCGGTGTCTTTACGCTCGTCTTTTACCTCTTTCAAGGACATCTTCATTTTTTGGTTATGCTGGTAGACCTGATACGGGGCATCGATCAAAGCAATGATGATCAGCGTGCTCGAAGCCACCAGAAAAGCCATCGTGATAATCGAGGCAGATGCTGTGAGGCCGGGCTCCAGCGCCATCAGCGAGATCTCTGCAAATTCCCCGATCGACGCGTCGATCAAGAGATAGGTCACACCACCGACCAAGAGAAACTTCGCAATAGATTTCCCGAGGTTTACCAGCGCCTGTATCCCAAACATGCGTTTAAACCCCGCAATGGGATTGAACTTGGAAGCCTTGGGTTGCAGTGACTTCCAGCTGAAGTTGTAACCCCCGATCAAACCGGAGCAGGCCAGCACCACTACGCCCGTCAGGATCAGTATCGGTAAAATCGAAAACAACGCTTCGATCATGGCATCAGCCAGACGGCCGGCAGCAACCTGCGGCTCAAGTACGGCGCGCGAGTCAAACACAAGACCCTGGGCAAAAATGTTGGCCACGTTCCCCAGCAGAGAACTACCAAACAAATAGATGTAAATCGCCACACTGATCACCGAAGCTGCGATCGTGATTTCAGTCGAGCGAGCAATCTGCCCTTCTTCTCTCGCTTTGCTGAGACGCCGGGCGGTGGGCTCCTCTGTTTTTTCTTGGCTCTCGTCCTGCTGATCTGCCATCAGGTCACTACCCAGATGTTCTGTGCCCTCTGGAAAGCCTCCAGCCACAACCATTCAATACGATGGCCAATATTTACCAAATACACCAAAAAAAGGACCATGCCTGCCAGCACCATCGCCGGAAATCCGACGGCAAAAATATTGAGCGCAGGTGCCGCCCGCGTCACGATCCCGATGCAAAGGTTGACCAACATCATGGTTAACATGATGGGTAGCGCTATCAGCACCCCTCCTAGAAAGACCATCGCAGTCCATTCAGTAAAGTTGACAATGGTCTCGACAAAGTTAATTTGGCCGCCGATAGGCATCACCTCAAAACTCATCAGTATCAGCTCTATCAGGATCAGATGACCGCCGATGGAGAGAAATATGAGGGTCGACAACACCACCAGAAACGAAGCGAGAACTGGTACACGACCAATATTGGGATCCACCGTTTGCGCCATACCAAGTCCCATACTCATCGACAGTGTTTGACCCGCTACGACCAAAGCGGCATTCACGACTTGTAGTACAGCGGCAAAAAGTAGCCCTACCAGCAGTTCGCGGATGATCAACATCAAGCCCCCCGCACTAACTGGATCTATCACCGACAACTCCAGGGTAGGGTAGATAAAGATCGTAAGCACCACGGCCAGAGCAACACGAATGCGAATTGAAACGACCTTTAGAGACACCAGTGGCGCCGCGAGTAGCAACGCCGAGATGCGCAATAGTGGAATTAAGCCCGTGGTAAGAATCAGAACGACATCATCAAGGATCAGATTCATCGCGTAAAAATTTGCGGGATCATGTCGAAGATCGAGATAAACATCTCGGACAGAATTGTGAGTTGCCAATCTCCGAATATTAGTAACGCCGCAACCAAAGCCGCCAATTTGGGGATAAAACTCAGCGTCATTTCCTGAATGGATGTGGCCGCTTGAAATACGCCAATAATCAGCCCCACTGACAGTGCAATGATCAGCACCGGGCCCGCTACGTATATGACGGTCCAGATCGCTTCTCTACCAATACCGATGACTTCTGTCGTCTCCATATCAATCGGTCCTATACATAACTACCAGTCAGCGACGTCATCAGCAGCATCCAGCCATCCACCATCACAAACAATAAAAGTTTGAAAGGTAATGAGATGATCATGGGAGACAGCATCATCATACCCATGGACATCAGTACGCTGGCGACAACCATATCGATGATGATGAAAGGGATATAAAGCATAAATCCAATGGTGAACGCGCTCTTGAGTTCTGAGGTAATAAAAGCCGGCACAAGGACAGTCAGTGGTGTCTCCATCGGCGAGGTGATGTTCGGGTTATCTGCGATACTGACAAAAGTCTGCAGGTCCTTCTCTCGGGTTTGGCGCAACATAAAATCCTTCATAGGGATCTGCGCCGCCTCGATCGCCGCCTCCAGTTCCATCTCGTCATTACTGTAGGGCGCGATTGCGTCGTCGTAAACCTGAGTGAACACAGGTGCCATGATAAAGATGGTGAGAAAAAGTGCGATGCCCAACAGGATTTGGTTAGGTGGAGTCGCCCCGGTACCCAATGCCTGCCTGAGCAGTGATAAAACGATAATGATCCGCGTAAAGCTGGTCATCATCAGCAGAATTGACGGTAGCAGAGTGAGTACCGTCATCAGGCCAAGTAGTTGCAACGTGACCGAATATTCGGTCTCGCCCGCCTGGCCCTGCACCGCGCTCAAAATTGGGATGGTGCCCTGTGCCGCAGCGTCAGTCGCTGACAAGAACATCAGCAAGAGCAGCAAGAATCTGAACATTAGCCCCCCAAGTCGATGGGCCCGGTTCTGCTCCCTCCCCCGCGGCGGAATTGAGTCAGCCTGGCCTACTCAGCACCGAGACTTGCCGATTCTGGGGGCTCAAATGCGTCGTTCCCATTAACATCAGCAGGCCACTTTGCAATGGTGTTGATATTAGCTGGAGTTGCACCAATTAAGAACCGTTCATTGTCGACTTCTACCAATACCAACTCGGCAGAGCGGTTCAGACGAACACGCCCAGTAATGCGGATGGGTAGCCAACTCCGACTCGAGCCTTGCACTCGACGCAGTGTCCAAAAGCTAACCGCCATTGCGACTGCCACCACAAAAAGGGCGGTCACCCATCTGACCCAACTCAGCTCCTCAGCCACAAGTTGTTACCGGAACTCAGAGCTTTTCGACGCGGTCTTCTGAAGGCAGGATGCGAGTCAGTCTTACGCCGTAGCGGTCGTTCACCAGAACAACTTCGCCCTGAGCAACTACCGTATTGTTCACAAGAAGATCCAGAGGCTCGCCAGCGTTTCGCTCCAGCTCGATAACGCTGCCCTGCTTGAGTCGCAGCAAATCGCGAATCTTTAGGCGCGTTCGGCCCACTTCAACAGAGAGCGTAACGGGAACACTCTGGAGTACATCAGCGCTGACCATGGCGTCAAAACCCTGGCCCTCAGCATCCTCACTGAGCTGATCTAGCGACACATCGGCAGTTTCTTCTTCTTCACTCATGAATATCTCCTAACGGTGTTCGAGCGAGTGCTGACTAGCTCTCTGCCAGCTCAACGGCTTGCAGCAATCGCGCTGCGGCGTAGCCGTTTGCGGTCCCTATCTCGGACTCAAACAAAGGAATGTCATCCACCAATACGCGCGCCAAATCAAACTTGCGCAGATCCAATACGTCGCCGACCTGCATTTTATTGAAGTCGCCAAGCGTCATTTCGACCTCACCCAAAATCACGCGATGTTCAAGCTCGGCGTCTGAGGCCGCACCGGCCAGCTCTCGCGCCCAGACGTCATGATCGACGGACGGATCCTCAGAGTCCTGAACCCGGCCCCTCAGCACGTCACGAATGGGCTTCAACGTTGCAAAGGGATAAACCACATCAATTGTGCCGCGCTCCTTGTCAGAAAGTTCCACCTCGAGGTGGCACACAATGACTAGATCGTTCTCATCAACAATTTGCACAAACTGCGGATTAATTTCGGAGCCGACGTGCTCGCACTGAATCTCCATAATGGGAGACCAGGCTTCATGTATGGAGGCGAAGATCACCTCGAGCATAATGTTGATAATACGGGTCTCGGTTGGGGTGAACATCCGGCCCGGGGGTAGCCCCTCAATACCGCGCCCAAACCCGCCAAAAAAGTTATCGAGCGATGCAAAGATCACGTTGGGGTCAATGACCACCATCGACGTGCCGCGCAGCCCAGACAAGCGAACCGTATTTACAGATAGCGGTGCCTTCAAGTCTTGCAGATATTCTGAGAATGGGAGTGTCTTGACCCGGTCGGCAGTAACTCGCGGGCTGGTTCGCAGCACCTCAAGTAACCCCATCCGCAAGTGACGTGTGAACCGCTCGGTGATCATATCCACCGCAGCCAAATTGATACCGATAGTGGTATCTTCTGTCACCAAATTGTGAGGACGAATCTCTGCGCTGAGGGCAGCCTCAGGGTCAATCAGAGAGGCTGTTTCATCATCAAACCCCTCGTCGGAGGCCAATGCATTGAGCTCCTCTTCAGAGAGTCTGCTGCTATCTTCAGCCATAACGCTTATTTCACCTGCTTACCTGGCTCACTGAACCACGAACTCAGTGAACATGACCTCTTCCACGCCGCCAAAATCCTCATATCTCTCAAGAACTGAGTTCACCGCTATCTTAAGTTGCTCGGCGAGATCAGATCGGAAATTGGGTTCAGAAATCCGGGTTTCATCAATCTTGCGCATCACGTCCAACATTTCGGACCGGATGGCAAACTCATGTTTTTCCATATTCGCAACAACACGGTCATCGTAATGGGTCATGATCGCAACCTTGACCTGCATCACTTTTCTGGAATTAACGATGTTTGCGACCAGCGGGCGCTCGATCTCCATGTAGGTATTTTCAAAGCGGGTCAGTTCGGGAGAGTCAAGCGTCTCCTTGCTCGGACCCTTGGCCAGTTCTTCTGCGCGAGCTCGCGCTTCTTCAGCGTCCATTTCCAGCTGCTGAACTGTCTCTTCGATCCGCTCGGCTGAGTCAGGATCGAAATATCCTACAAAATACATAGTCGCCAGTATCGTAATGGCCAAGGCGACAATCACACCCACGCCAATCAGGACATAAGACAGGATGGACGACTTTTTTCCGCCTTCACCCGCTTCTAATTCTTCGTCAGCCATGATGCTTATCCATCCTTACTCGGGGCACGGTTCCCATTATGCCCAAAAATCGATCGAATCCAGATCCAGTCCCAGTTCTATATTCTCGGATACGGTCTCCATCCCGGCGTCTGCCAGACTCATCTCGTCCTGAGTCTGGGCACCGGCACTATTAGCGCTCGCTTCACGGCC
>CAXEVD010000091.1:0-6414 GCA_963999395.1 uncultured Halieaceae bacterium | reverse complement strand
CTACTTGCTCAACGTAGCCAGCGTCAGTGAACTGTGCGGTGAGGCTGCTCTCACGGTGGTTAGCTACAAACGACGCACCGAGCGCCTTCACTGCATCACATCGCGCCGCTGAACCTGCGGTGGAAATCACGTTCGCGCCAAAAGCCGCGGCCATCTGGATACCGATCGAGCCAATGCCGCTGCTACCTCCGTAGATCAGCACAGTCTCACCCGCTGACAGTTGGCCACGCTCCATAACGTTGTACCAGACGGTCAGCAGCGCTTCGGGCAGGGCGGCGCCCTGTTCCGTGGACAGGCTATCCGGCAGGGCGAGACAGTGGTCTTCCCGGGCGATAGCGTGTGAAGCGTAGCCCCCACCATGGGTCAGTGCGCACACTCTATCGCCCAGTTTTAGTGCTTTGCAGCGCTCTCCAACCGCGACTACCTGGCCGGCCACTTCCAGCCCCGGTATGGGGGACGCGTCCTCCGGCGGCGGATAAAGCCCGAGGCGCTGCAGCAAGTCGGCGCGATTGATACCGGCATGATCCACTTTAATCAGCACCTCCTCCGGGCCGGCCGGGGGTGCCGTATCGTTGGCGAGTGTGGCCAGATCCGGCGTCTCGAAGTGGATGTAATGTCTGTCCATAACGCGCCTTTCCCTGTGGCAGATCCTAGACTGTTGTCCATAGAGCAGCGAAGATAGCCTACCCTTACAAGAAAATCTCTGGGGAGCATCGCTATGTTGCGATCCATGCCGGTTAGGCGATTCAAGCGCGGGTTTAAGCTGGGGCTGATCAAGTTGCTCATTGGTAACAAGGCTGCGGGCGTGCATCTGTCTTATGTCGGACTGGGGGCCAGTGCCGATCTGTGTCGGCGTATCGTCGATATTGGCCACACCGATATTCTGGTGGTGACTGACAAGGTGCTCAAAGAGCTGGGTCTGGCCGAGCGGGCGCTGGCGCCTCTCGCCGACGCAGGAGTGAACCTCCACTGGTATGCCGGCGTCGACCCTGACCCTACGTTCGCACATGTGACCGAGGGTGCCGAGGTTTTGCGCGCGGCGGGATGTACCGCGATTGTCGCTGTGGGGGGTGGATCCTCCATGGATGCGGCAAAAATCATCGCGTGCACTCGTACCAGTGACGATTCACCCGACAGATGGGTTGGGTTGAATAAAGTGCCCGACGATGTCCTTCCGATTTACGCTATTCCCACCACCTCCGGTACCGGCAGCGAGGCCACGATGGGGGCGGTCATCAAGGATCCTGAAGAGAAGCTCAAGTACATCATCGTGGGCGAAGATCTGTTGCCACAGGCGGTCGCTTTGGACCCGGATATGTTGTTGGACTTGCCCGCACCCGTCACGGCGGCAACGGGAATCGATGCGCTGACCCACGGCATCGAGGCGTACATCTGCATTTGGGATCGTGGCACGCGAAAAGAGAACGGACGCCTCGCTATTCAGGGGGTGTTTCGCTGGCTCGAGCGGGCGGTGCAGCATCCCGAAGATGTGGAGGCTCGTCAGGGTATGGCGGTGGCGGCTTATCACGCAGGCATCGCGATCAACCAGGTGGGCGTCGGTAACGTCCACGCGATTGCCCACCAGCTGGGTGCCCGTTACGGCATTCCTCATGGACATGCCAATGCGCTTGCTTTACCCCATGTCCTCAAAGCCTGTCTCGCAGAGGCAGAGACGGCGCTGGCCGAGCTCGCTGTTGTGACTAATGTGTCTGACGCCGGCTCACCCGCGGCAAGGGCGCAGGCGTTCGTTGAGGCAGTGCAGGATCTGATCGCCAAAGTCGGCATTGCCGATACTGACCCAAGGATCCAGCCGGACGATTGGACGGTGCTCGCTCATGCGGCGATGGATGAGAGTGACGGCTATGTCTCGCCGCGTCTGCTCACTAAAGCAGAAATCATGGACACGCTGGAGCAGATTACCGCTCGCTGATCTCCTCGACCCAGGCCTTGGTCAACGAAATGAAGCGTTCATGCCCCGGGGTAGGCCCCTCCGAACAGGGGAACCCGTGTGCCTCCTGAGAGAAGTGCTCGTGTTGCACGGTCACGTCTGCGCGCTGTAGCGCGATGGCAAGACGCTTTCCGTCGTCCCTGAGGGGGTCTTTTTCTGCGGTTACCAGCAGTGAGCGAGGAAAACCCCTGAGCGGGATGCGCTTGCCAGGGAACATAATTTCTGTCGCTGGGTCTGCGGGCGCCAAGCCGTCCAGATAGGTATCCATAAACCAACGCATGATGGACGTCGTCAAAGGCCCGCTCTTGGCATGCTCTGTGTAGGAGCGCATCGCCGCGTGGTAGTGCTGCGTCGCCGGGTAGATCATCAGACAACCCCTGAGCCGCGGCTCGTCAGGTAAGCGAACCGCCGTCGCCAGCGTCAGGTTCCCCCCGGCGCTGTCGCCGGCGATGACCACCTCGCCATTATTCGGCGCCAGCGCGTTGAGGTTATCGATAATCCAACGCGACGCGGCCATGGCGTCCTCGTGGGCCGCGGGGAAGGGATGCTCGGGGGCCAGCCGATAGTCAATCGACATGACCGTGCAGTGGGTTTGATGGGCGAGCCGCAGGCAAAATGGGTGGTGGGTATCGAGATCACCGATCGTCCAGCCCCCACCATGGAAGTAGATGATCAGTGGGCGATGGCGGGAGCCGTGGTACATCCTCGCCCCGAGCGTTTGCTCGGGTAAAGGGAGCTGAAGAAAGCTGGTTTTGACCTCTGGGGCTGGCGCACCCTCCCACGCTAACCGATTCATTCGCCGGTAGTACCAGCGGTAGGCGAGGGTTTTGATTCGATTGCGCAGCGATGTCACGGGTTTCTACTCTGCGTCGACGTAGCGTGCCTCGGGGTCGGATTGATACTCATATCGGTCGTCAGCATTGATCCGCCGCTGAATATTACCGCGGTGCCAGAGATAATTCAGGTGCGCTACGGTTTCACCGGTCGCCATCTGGATCTCACCGTCACCAATTTCTCTGCCAAACAGACAACTGAAGCATTCCGGTAAGAGTTTGGGCTCCATTAGCAGGTCGTACAGATTCGCGAGCGCGAGGCGGTGGCTATCGATGATCTGGTTGAGGCGCACGCGCACCCCAGTAAAGGGCGACTGGTGTGCCGGCAATACCAGCAAATCGTCGGGCAGCATGCCCAGTAATCGTGTGCTCGACGCGAGCCATGCCTCCAGCGGATTGCCATCGGGCTCGGTGGGAAATACCGACACGTTGGGGGTGATACGCGGCAGGATTTGATCGCCAGCAATCACCAGATGTAGCGCCGGGCAATACAGGCACGCGTGCTCGGGGGAGTGTCCCTGGCCGACCACTATTTGCCAATAGCGGCCGCCGATCGACAGCGTTTGTCGGTCATTAAGGCGCTGGTAATTGTGGGGCAGCGGCGTGGCGAACTGTCCGAAGCTGCCAAAGCGCTCCTTGTAACTTTCCAGCTGCTCGTCGGTGAACCCCGTGCGGTGATAAAAGGAGATGGCCGGTGGCGGAGCGGCTTCGCCTGTGTAACCCATGATCAGGCTACCAGTCAGAAATTCCGCCTGCGTCATGTACAGATCGCAGTCGAAACGCTCACAAAGCCAGCCTGCCAGACCAATGTGGTCGGGATGCATGTGCGTGCAGATCACACGGTGGACGGGTTTGCCTGCCATAAAGCCCGTGAACAGGGACTCCCATCGCTCCTTGGCAGAATCCAGATTGAGGCAGGTGTCGACAATGGTCCAGCCGTCTCCGTCCTCTAGTAACCACAGGTTGATGTGATTCAGGGGCCCGGGCATAGTAAATCGCGCCCACCAGACACCGGGCGCCACCTCGAAAGGTTCATCGCCGGGGTGTTCGAGCCTGCCCCAGGGGTAGGTCAGGCCACGGTATTGTTCGTCAACGCGTTCCAGAGTCACTGTTAGCTCCTGATTTAAGGCGGAAGTGTGCGCGCCGCGCCGCGCGCTGTCTACCAAGCTCTCCCTTTCGGGTTACTGACACACCGATAACCCGGTGTGATACTGGCCAAGTCAGTCATCCCTGTTCGTGGCCCGGGTCGCTATAGTGTGACCAGTCAAATTCGAGGAGAAAGCACCATGACCGCGACGCTCGATACGCAAGCACTCAAAAAGCTGGATCAGGCGCACCATCTGCATCCCTTCACGGATTTTGAGGATTACGCCAAGCACGGTGGGCGCATCGTCAGCCGCGCAGAGCACATTTATATCTATGACTCTGATGGCAACAAGATTCAGGACGGCATGTCGGGGCTGTGGTGCTGCAATCTGGGCTACAGTCAGGATCGCATCAAGCAAGCGGTGGCCGAGCAGCTCGCCGAGCTTCCCTTCTACAACAACTTTTTCCGGTGCTCGAATCAGCCGGCGGCTGAATTAGCGGCGCGGCTCTCCCAGGTCACGCCCGAGCGGTTCCAGCACGTCTTCTTCACCAACTCCGGGTCGGAGGCCAACGACACTCAGATCAAGCTGGTGCATCGCTATTTTGATTTACTGAGTAAGCCCGAGAAGAAACTGATCATCAGCCGCCAAAACGCGTATCACGGCAGCACGATCGCGGCTTCAACACTGGGTGGCATGTCAGCGATGCACAAGCAGACCATGGGTCTCGACTATGTGCATCACATCCAGCAGCCGCACTGGTTTGAGGAGGGCGCGGATCTTGATCCCGAGGCGTTTGGTATCGCTGCGGCCCGCGAGCTCGAGAAAAAGATTGATGAGCTCGGGGAGGACCGCGTGGCGGCGTTCATTGCGGAGCCTGTGCAGGGTGCCGGCGGTGTGATCGTGCCCCCGGATACTTACTGGCCTGAAGTGAAGCGCATCTTAGATGAACGGGACATCCTTTTGATCTCGGACGAGGTCATCTGCGGCTTTGGCCGCACCGGCAAATGGTTTGGTTTCGAGACCTATGGCACCGAGCCGGATTTGGTGACCTTCGCCAAAGCCGTCACAAATGGCTACATGCCCTTGGGTGGCAGTTTGATTAGCCAAAAGATTTCTGACGTGCTGTTGTCGGGTGGTGGTGAGTTTGCCCACGGTCTCACTTACTCAGGACACCCTGCCTCCTGTGCTGCGGGCTTGGCCACGCTGGATATTCTTGAAGAGACGGGGATCATCGAGCAGGGCGTGGTGGAGCTCGCGCCGTATTTCGCCAGCCGACTGATTGAGCTGGCAGATCACCCTATCGTGGGGCAGGTACGAGTTAAGGGGCTCTTTGCCGCGGTGGAGTTGGTGCGCGATAAATCGACCCGTGAGCGACTGGCGCCCGACTCGGCCGCGGCCGTCTACTGCCGCGATACGGCGATTACCCAGGGTCTGATGGTGCGCCAGACTGGTGATGCGATGATTATGGCGCCGCCTTTTGTCACCGAGCGCTCAGAGATTGATTTCCTGGTTGATCAACTGGCGGCAGCACTGGATCGGACTGGCCAGCACTACGGCGTAATACCCAGCGCCGCCTGATCTGCCGTTTCGCCCCCATCGTATCTAACCGGCTATGAAGCTGGTCGATAAATTTTGGTTCAACGCGGTGTGGTTCCAGGCCACCTGGTTCTGTTGTGTATTGGGCAGGGAAGCTTGGGTGCCGGTTGCGCTGTTGTCTTTGGCAATGCACTTTTATCTGGTATCCGACCGTGGTCTCGAGTTTCGCAGATTGCTACCCGTTGCCATGGCTGGGATAGGCGTGGATGTCATGCTTACCCTGATAGGCGTTTTTGATTTTGGCTCGGCGACCGTCGTCCCTCTTTGGTTAATCGTGTTGTGGTGGGTCTTTGCGGCCGCGCTCTATCGAAGCTTCGCCAAAATTGGGCAATCGATGTGGTTGGCAGCCGTATTGGGCGGCATCGCCGTACCCTTCAACTACATGGTGGGCGCTGGTTTGGGTGCGGTCTCGCTGCCCCTCGGTGAGATGCTCTCTGTTGCGGTGCTCGTTGTTATCTGGATCGGTTTATTGCCCTTGCTCTATCGCATTAGCCATCGCATGGCGCCAGCTACATGAAAATCTCAATCCTCCTGTTGGTGTCTTTACTTATGACCAAGGTCGCATTGGGCGCAGACCCCGAGCTGGGAGACGCTCTACGGGCACCCGATCCCACTGGCGCAGCGACCGGGCAATCGCCTCCTGCTGCCGATCAATCAGGTAGGGCGATAACTGCTGACATGGCATTGGCTACCGACGTTTGGCCGCTGGTCGGCGAGGCGCGTCTGAAGGTATTGATCTGGGAGGTGTATGACTCGGCACTGTTCACGCCCAGCGGTCATTGGCAGGGGCATGCCCCTTACCGACTGTCTCTGCATTACCTGCGCAACATTCCCGCCGCTAAGCTCGTTGAAGAGACCGACAAGGCGTGGCGACAGCAGGGCAGAGACCATCCCATGCTGAGCGAGTGGCTGGCCCTGTTGGGTGAGCTCTGGCCCGACATCACTGAGG
>CAXEVD010000090.1:0-6415 GCA_963999395.1 uncultured Halieaceae bacterium | reverse complement strand
CCGAGGTACTGACTATCGAGGAGCTCCTCAGAACCGCGCGACTGTTCACCGACTTGGGCGTGCGAAAAATCCGCGTCACCGGAGGCGAACCGCTGATTCGACGCGGCGTTCATGAGCTTTTCGAAGGGCTGGGCGCCCTTACTGGACTAGACTCGCTGGCGCTGACCACCAATGGCAGCCAACTTGCTGACTCTGGGCATGCCCTGCGCGATGCCGGCGTAAACTCGATCAACATCAGTCTCGATAGCTTGCAGGCCGAACGCTTCAAAGCCATTACCCGTACAGGTGACCTCAACACCGTATTGCGGGGCATCGATCGTGCCGTGGAATGCGGCTTCGATCGTATCCGACTGAATGTGGTGATCCTCGACGGACTCAATCGCGACGAGGTGGTGCCACTCACCCACTACGCACTGGAGAAGGGTATCCATATTGCCTTTATCGAGGAGATGCCCCTCGGGCAGGTCAACGTGGGCGGCAAACCTCTGTCCTATGTGTCATCCGACACGCTACAGGAGGAATTGGCAGAACATTTTACTCTGGTGCCCATGACCGCCTCGGATACCGCCGGGCCGGCCAGAGATTTTCTGATTGCCGGTTCGCAGACGCAAGTGGGCTTTATTTCACCCCACAGTCACAATTTTTGCGCCCAGTGCAACCGTTTGAGAATCAGTGCCGAGGGGCGCCTGCTGATGTGCCTGGGCAACGAGGAGTCCATCGACCTCAGAGGGCTGCTGCGCGCAGGCAGCACGGATAAAGAGATTAAAACCACTATTGTTGAAAGCCTCAGCATCAAGCCCGAGCGCCATGTCTTTGACCAGCCCGAGGAGCCGCAGATCGTGCGGTTTATGAATGCGACCGGTGGTTGAATGCTGGTTCCGATCCCTTTAAGCCAAATCGAGAGAGTCCCTTGTCTAATACCCACTACCCAGCTCTGAGCGACATTGATGCGATCCAGCAGGCTTTCGAGTCAGCGGGGTATATCTGCACTCCGCGCATCGCCACCGTCGTGCGGCTAGCCGCTGCGCTCGAAAAGCCGGTATTGATCGAGGGCCCACCCGGCGTGGGGAAGACCGAGCTGGCCAAGACCTGTGCGATGGTCGTAAACCGCCCGCTGGTGCGTCTCCAGTGCTACGAGGGGCTGGACGAGAGCAAAGCGCTCTACGAATGGAAGTACGGCAAACAGCTCTTGTACACCCAGCTGTTAAAAGAGCAGTTGGGGGATGTGCTCGATGGCGCCAAGGGGCTCGATGAGTCTATGAACCGGCTGCACCAGTTCAGTGATGTTTTCTACTCCGAGGCCTTTTTGGAGTCGCGACCGCTCTTGAAAGCAATGGAAGAAGATAACGGCGGTGTATTACTCATCGATGAAATCGATAAAGCCGACTTTGAATTTGAGTCCCTGCTCCTAGAGGTGCTGTCTGATTTTCAGGTGTCCATACCGGAACTCGGGACGATTCAGGCGCATTCCAAACCCCTGGTTTTCTTGACCAGCAACGATACGCGCGACCTGTCCGATGCACTGAAGCGACGTTGTCTGCATCTCCACATTCCTTTCCCCTCGATTGAGCTCGAGGCGCGGATCGTCGC
Source organism: uncultured Halieaceae bacterium (assembly GCA_963999395.1). Lineage (GTDB taxonomy): Bacteria > Pseudomonadota > Gammaproteobacteria > Pseudomonadales > Halieaceae > Luminiphilus. The sequence continues at coordinate 4,825 of CAXEVD010000090.1, read as the reverse complement.
CAGCCGGGTTCCGGATCTCGCGCAATCCATGACCGATCAGCTGGTGCGCTTTGTGCATGCTATCCGCTCTCTGGACCTGAAAAAAGCGCCTGCCATCTCGGAGACGGTAGATTGGGCCAAAAGTTTGGTGCTGCTCCATGCCAAAGATCTGGATGGGTCGCTTGTTCAGGACACCCTCAACGTGCTGCTCAAGTATGAAGAGGACATCCAGATTGCCGAGGGTCAGTTACCCAAACTGATGGCTGCCGCCGCAGGCTGACGTTGTCGGTGGATTCCCCACATACGGCGCGTGCTGCGGCAAGCAGTGATCAGTTGCTGGCCTTTGTGCACTACCTGCGTGGGAAGAAGATCCCTGTCTCACCTGCCGACACCCTTGATGCCGTTGAGGTGGCCGAACTGGTGGGCTACCAGAATCGGGCCCTGCTCAAAAACGGACTTGCGGCTGCGCTGGCAAAATCTCGACATGAGTTGACCGTATTCGAGGCGGCATTCGACGACTATTTTCAGCCAATCCCCGAGCGCCCGCCCGCGGGCGGTCAGTCAGATGCCAAGCCAGAGGTGTCTTCAGCAGATCCATCTCAGCAGCCACCCCAGACAGACCCGGCAACCCCGGGCGAGGATCCACTGGAAGGGCTGCGCGGTAATTCACTCTTTGACGCACTCGAATCGCAGGACGAAAGCGCGCTGTCCGTGGCCATTGAGACGGCTGCGGCAGACGCCAAGGTCGAGGAGATTTCGCTTTTTACCCAGCGCGGCCAATACGTGCGCAAGATACTTGACGCGCTGGGTGACGAGGCGCTGCGCGAGGCGGCGATTGAATTCGAGCAAAGCGAACCCGCTGCATTTGAGGCAGTTCAGGCGCTTCGGGAGCAACTGCGTGAACGGGTGCGTGATCGCGTGGAGCGCGCCTACTTGATTCATGCGAGTGCGACCACCGAGGATCTGCTGGACGAGTCCCTGTCGAAACTGAAACTCGGCAACGTGGATCACAGCCAAATGGCCCGGCTCAAACGCCTGATGGACCGCATGGCGCGGAAACTTGCCGCGCGGCATGGTCGCCGCCGCCGTCGCTACCGTCGAGGCAAACTGCATGTCGGGGAGACGGTGCGCCGGGCAATCCCCACCGACGGTATACCTTTTCATCCGCGCTGGCGCAAAATCGAGCGAAAGCGCCCTCAGATCATGGCGATTTGCGACGTCAGTGGCTCAGTAGCGGCGTACGCGAAATTCTTGTTGATGTTTCTCTATGCTCTGCAGGACGTGTTACCGCGTACCCGGAGTTTTGCATTTTCTGCAGCCCTCGGTGAGGTGAGCGACCTGTTAGCCACGCTCCCGGTTGAGGAAGCGATCGAGCGGGTGAATCTAAAATACGGGGGTGCCACCGACTATGGTCGGGCGCTGCAGGACTTTTCCGAGCTGGCCCTTGCTGAGGTAAACAGCGCGACCACGGTTATTGTGCTGGGTGACGCGCGGAACAACCAGGCCGACCCGCGACTGGATCTTCTAGGGGAGATCAAGTCACGCGCCAGGCAATTGATCTGGCTCAACCCAGAATCCACGCGACTCTGGGGAACTGGTGATTCAGAAATGTTACTAGTAAAGAAAGAGTGTCACTTGGCCAAGGAGTGCCAAAATCTCAAACAGTTAGAACGCGTCATTGACAAAATATTGTCAGACAGGCGTTGAAATAGTCTGGGCTAAAATGCCTCTTACCACTATTGGAGATTCAAATACAGATAACTACCATCTATATCGCGGCCACAAGCCTTTAGCTCAATGCGAAAACCGTTTTCCCCCTATACGGTGCGCCTTTGGCGCCGTACACTCCGCCCCAATTTAATCCCTGAAGGAGGCACAACCCAGGTGGTTGTCCTCAAATTCTCACACAGGAGCCACCGTGTCGAATCACGCTGCGATCTTCCGAAAGGTGCTCGAGACTGATCCACAGTGGCTGAATCAGATTCGTCGTGGGGTAGAAAAGGAAAGCCTTCGAGTCAGTGAAGATCAAGCGGAGCTGGCGCAAACACCGCATCCCTCAGGCCTGGGTTCTGCGCTCACTCACCCTTCAATCACTACTGATTACTCAGAAGCACTTCTCGAGTTTATTACGCCGGTATCGGCCTCTATCGCCGAAACCGAGAGAGCTCTGCACAATTTGCATCTTTACACAGTAAGACAGTTGAACGGTGAGCTACTGTGGAACGCTAGCATGCCCTGTATCGTCCAAGGGGACGCGGGTATTCCAATTGCACAATTTGGCACCTCGAATGTAGGCCAAATGAAGCGGATATATCGCAACGGCCTGAGTGTGCGCTATGGGCGAAAGATGCAAGCTATCGCCGGTATTCACTATAACTTCTCCATGCATGAATCTTTTTGGGCTGAAGCCAATAAATTGGAGGGCAACCTACTCAGCACAGAGGCACTTCAGACAGATGGCTACCTCGCTCTGATCAGAAACTTCTTTTCCAGGGTCTGGCTATTGATGTATCTGATTGGTGCATCACCAGCAGTATGTGCCAGTTTTGTGCAAGGCAATCCGTCTCACTCCCTGCAACCAATTGGAGACCACCAAGATAGTTATTATCTGCCCTTTTCTACGTCTCTTCGGATGGGAGATCTGGGCTACACCAGTCAAGCACAGTCAGGAATAAATGTTTGCTACAACGACTTGGACGAATACATCTCGGCATTACGTAATGCTATCTTGACAACGCACCAACCCTATTCCGCCTTTAGTTCAATGGACAATGGAGAGCGTGCTCAGCTTAATGACTCTCTCCTTCAAATTGAAAATGAGTATTACAGCCCTATCCGCCCCAAACGAGTTACGCGCAGCGGGGAGGCCCCTGTGGTTGCCTTGACAAGAGGCGGAATCGAATACGTTGAGGTGAGGTGTATCGATATTAACCCTTTCGTACCGCTGGGAATCGATAGCGACACAATGCGTCTACTCGACTTGTTTATACTATCTTGTCTGATTGATGAAAGTCCGCAATGCGACGCTCTTGGACAACAGCGTAATAACACCAATCTCCAGCGCGTCGTTAATCGCGGCCGAGAACCCGGTCTCACTCTTCTTTCAGCGGGTGGAAGCGAGGTAACTCTGAGTGAGTTAGCCGACCCTACCCTAGCCAGCATGGCAGAGATAGCCGGTTGGTTCGACTGCGCGACGGGGGGTGACGGTAGCTATCTGAAAGCTATAACTGAAGCGCAGCAGAAAGTTTCAGACCCCTCTCTGACGCCGTCCGCCAGGATTCTGAGCGAAATGCAGAAAGATGGAATGAGCTATCGACAACTAGCTTGGAACTATTCGAGAAAATGGCACGCTAAGCATTTGGACCAATCATTAGATCGGGCAACACTCGCTTCTCTCGAGGCTCAAGCACGTGACTCTCTAGCAAGACAGCGACAGCTGGAGGCTGAGCAACTGCAACCTTTTGAGGATTACTTGGCTAAATTTTACTCTCAGTACTGAAAAGAGAGTTTCTCATCTTAGCAAGATGTGTAGCTGACTAAATAACGAAGCGCCCTAGCGAGCGCTTCCATATTGGCACGACTACAGATTGCTACCGGCAGTAGCACTACATCTCGATATCAACGGCATAAGATACGACGAACTTGACTTGGTCGTTGTCGTAACCACCTTCGGCAGCCCCGCCCTTTACATCGGTATCGGAGATCATGAAGGTGAAACCACCCTTAGAAACGGTAACGTTGTAGTCATAGTAACCCTCTGCGTTACCGTTGAAAGCTTCCGCGAAATCTCCATCGTGATGTCCGATGTGTAAGCCAATGCCCACGCCGTTGCCGATCTCGAAACCGTAATCCAACGAAAGATAATAAGCCTCACCAAAGCCAAAATCCTGTCCGGGTGCCTCGTCAGCTTCCGTGTCTGCCAATACATTGTACTGAGCACTGAAATTACCAATACCCACACCTATGTAAACTTCGCTGAAGTCAAACTCTGCTTTACACTAACTCCATAACCCTTGATTTCCACATCCTGTTGAGGTCTACCGTTCAGGGCCATACAGACCAAAGCGAGAGAACTAATGCCAATAAAGGTGCCTGACAATCTGCCAGCCTTAGAAACGCTGACTTCTGAAGGTGTGGATCTGATCACAGAACAGACTGCCGCCCGTCAGGATATCCGTCCTTTGCGCTTGCTGCTTTTGAATTTGATGCCAAAGAAAAAAGATACCGAGGTCCAGTTTGCACGTTTGTTTGGAACCAGCCCTCTGCAGGTAGATATGCTACTGATGACGACAGCCAGCTACACGCCGCGTAACACAGAACCAGGTTATTTGCGAAGGTTTTACCGCCAGCTGGATGATGTACGAGAACAGTTTTTCGATGCGCTGATTATAACAGGCGCGCCTGTTGAAACTTTGCCTTTTGAGGAGGTTCAATACTGGCCGGAGCTGGAACAGATTATGGACTGGTCCCGCACTCATTGTTTCAGGCGGCTGGGAATTTGCTGGGGCGCGCAGGTGCTGATGAAACATTTTCATGGCCTTGAAAAACACCAATTGGCTGATAAACTATTCGGAGTGTATGACCATGCTCTGCCGTTGGAAAACAGCCGCCTTATGCAAGGCTTTACAGATAGTTTTCCGATGCCGGTTTCCCGCTACACCTACAATAAAGAGGATGAGATTACAGCAGCTGGTCTGTCTGTTTTGGCGCGATCAGATACAGCAGGCGTGGGTATGGTGTGTTGCCCGTCTTCAGGGGACCTGTATGTGTTGAACCATCTGGAATATGATGCCGATACGCTGGCAGAAGAATATTTCCGTGATTCTGATGCGGGGCTAAATACAGC
>CAXEVD010000089.1:0-6490 GCA_963999395.1 uncultured Halieaceae bacterium | reverse complement strand
CGCGGGCTTGGGCTAGAACGGTCGAGCGCGGAGCGGAACCTAGATTTGTTTTCTGTTGCATTGTGGCGTTAAAGCGTACGATAGCCGCGCGTAAAGCTCACGCAGTCTCTATCATGTGGAAGAGCGGCCCACGGGCAATCACGCGGTGGTGTTTAATGCGAGCTTTCCCGGGGTGCAGCGGGGGCGCGCCTTCGAGCGCTTCACGCCCCATGGTCCCCTGGCGGTGCTGCCACTGCCCTCCCTGGCACGATCAGAGCAGCGCTTTAATGTGGTGTGGTCGGTCCCGGACAAAGAGATCGAAACCCTGGGCAGCTTGGAGAGCGAGGCTTTTATCTCCGTGTTTCAAGACGCTTTTGGCTGGCGACTCGGTCGAGTCAGCGATGTGGGGCAGCGCAGCCAGTGGCCACTGGTGCGCCTGATCGCCTCTGAACAATATCGATCAGGATTTCTGCTGGTGGGGAATGCGGCGCACACACTGCACCCGGTGGCGGGGCAAGGCCTCAACCTGTCGCTGCGAGAGGCGGGGCTGTTAGCGTCCGAGTTGGCGGCCGCGGTGCGCGAAGGTCAACCCATTGGCCAGCTGGGTAGTCTGAACCGCTATTTGGAGCAGGCCGCCGATGAGCAGCACCTCATCACGCGCAGTACGGACCTGTTGGCGACGCTATTCAATCGCCGGGGCCCAATTCTTGATGCGCCGAGAAATCTGTCTTTGGCGCTGCTCGACTTGGTTCCCGCGGCGCGCGCCCGGGTTGCCAGCCTTGGCACCGGTCAGCGCAGTGCCGGCAACACCCTGGGTTGATGAGGCTGAGCGGGCGATGACACATCCCGATATCCTGGTTGTCGGTGCAGGGGTCTCCGGTCTGTCGCTGGCGACTGCGCTGGGGGGAGAGGGGTTTCGTGTCACGGTGATCGATGGCGCGAAGCGCCCATCGGCACCCACGGCCGATAGGGGTATTGCCGATTGGGACCTGCGTGTCAGCGCACTGACCCCGGCATCGATCGATTTTTTGAAGAGGCTGGGCGCCTGGTCAGCCATACCGGGCGACCGCACCGGTTGCTATACCGGCATGAAGGTGTGGGACGGGCGCGGCAGCGGCCGCATCGGCTTCGATGCCAGCGAGGTCAATGCCCCCTACCTTGGGCACATTGTTGAGAACCGGCTGACCCTGCAGGCGCTGTTGCAATGCGCAGAGACCAGCCCGGGTGTTGAGGTGCGGTGGGAGTGCGCCATGGCGGACATGACGCTCACTGACTCCGGCTGGGAAATTCATTGCGAGGATGGCTCGACCTTTTGCGCGCCCCTCACCGTGGGGGCGGATGGTGCGCGTTCGCGAGTGCGGGAGTGGGCGGGTATGTCCACGCGCGATTGGAGCTACGAGCAGAGCGCTATCGTGGGCACGGTGACACTGGCATCCCATCATCAGGACACCTGTTGGCAAGCTTTTCTTGATGCCGGTCCGCTCGCTTTGTTGCCGCTGGCTGACGAGGATAAAGTAGCCATCGTTTGGTCGCTCGATGAGACGCAGCACGAGTCAATCGCGGCGTTGTCGGATGAGGCATTTGTATTGGCGCTGAATCGTGCGCTGGGGGATGATGGGCCGCAGGCGGAAGCCGTCGGGCCGAGAGCGAGCTTTCCCCTCAGGCAATCCCATGCGGTTGACTATATCGATGACAGTTTGGTGCTGGTGGCCGATGCGGCCCACAGCATTCACCCGCTCGCAGGTCAGGGCATCAATCTGGGCCTCAGTGATGTCAGGGTGCTGGCTGAAGAGCTGATCGTGGGCAAAGCCAAAGGTTTGGCGATCGACAGCCCGGTTGTACTGAAGCGCTATCAGCGCCAGCGCAAGACCGAAAACCTCGCCATGATGGCGGCGATGGAAGGGTTCAAGCGCGGTTTTGGTAGCCGGAACCCGTTGGCGGTGATTGCGCGCAATGTCGGGTTGGGTCTGGTGGACCAGCAGGCCTGGCTGAAACGTTGGTTTATGGGGCAGGCGCTAAGCTGAGCCCTTTGCGCGACAGTCGTCGCGTATTGATGTCACCTAAACAGGTTGAATGAAGATAACTGGTGTTGCCGCGGCTTCGGTATCACCCGGATTTCATCATAGGGCGCTGGCGTTAACGCAGTGACATGATCGGCCAGTGATTGGCCTCGGCGTGGGCGCGAAGGGTGTCGTCGGGGTCCACGGCGACGGGATGCCCCACCGCACTCAGCAGCGGCAGATCGTTGTGTGAGTCGGAGTAAAACCAGCAGTTATCGGGATCTGCAATGTTGGGATGCCGGTTTCGCCAATCAGCGAGATGATCGACCTTGCCCTGCTGAAAGCAGGGGCTTCCCTCAGCTTTGCCCGTGTAGCGGTCATCGTGGAGTCCCACCCCGCTGCCGAGCCAGTGCTCAAACCCTAATCTCGCGGCGACTGGCTCGGCCACCACGGCATGAGTAGCAGTCATCATCAGCAGCGTATCCCCTTTGATGCGGTGTTCATTGAGCAGATCAAATGCTTTGTCGAGCAACATCGGCTCGATGCACTCAGCAACAAACTGGCGCTGCAGTGACCTGACAGCGGATCGCGCCATACCTGTCAGCGGCTCGAGCACAAAGTCGAGATAGGCTGTCATATCGAGCTGACCCGACTGGTAATCGGCGTAAAACGCGTCGTTTTTCTGGCTAAAAGCCTCAGCATTCGCTAGGCCCACATCGCACAGAAACTCCCCCCATCGGTGATCGGAGTCGCCCGCCAGCAGCGTGTTGTCGAGGTCAAATATCGCCAGTGCCATAGGGTGGCCCGATTACCTGTCGAAGAAAGATGTCTCCCCACGTGCCGTCGAAGGAGGATGTGTGGAAGAATACGGACTGCAGGCCTGCGTCTCAATCCCGGGCCACCATCTGATCAACTTCCGGAAAGCGATCTTGGAGCAAGTAGAAGACAAGGAACGCGTGATCGACCGCGACGGTTTCCGTCTCAATGTCGGGATTGTGGTATGTAATGACGAGGACCAGGTGTTGTGGGGGCGTCGCATTAATGGTCGCGACTCCTGGCAGTTTCCCCAGGGCGGCATGAACCGCGATGAAAGCCCCGAGGCGGCCATGTACCGGGAGCTCGAGGAAGAGGTGGGGCTGCGCCCAGATTCAGTGGCGTTGCTGGGCCGCACCCAGGGCTGGCTTCACTATCGCCTGCCCAAGCGGTTCATCCGCAAAACCGAGGACCCGGTTTGTATCGGCCAGAAGCAGATTTGGTTTTTGCTTCGTCTCACAGGCGCTGAGAGTGATATCAATCTGGCGGCCCACGACGACCCTGAGTTCGATCACTGGAAGTGGGTGAGTTACTGGTATCCCCTGACCGCCGTTGTGGATTTCAAGCAGGCCGTATACCGGCAGGCCTTGACGCAGCTGGCAAGCCGTTTGGCGCCAAGGTCGCGCAGTCAGCGCAGACGCAGGAGACAGCGTTAATGCTTGAGGTGCTTCGCCGCTTAATTCAGGACGTGAACGCTGCGGACTCCCTTGAGGACGCACTCGGGCTGATCGTCGCCCAGGTCAGGGCGGCGATGCACGCCGATGTTTGCACGATTTACCTGCACGACAAAGCCACGCAAAAACTGGTCTTTCGCGCGACCGAGGGGTTGAACTCGGAGAAGGTCGGTCAGTTTGGGTTGGGTTTTGATGAAGGCTTGGTGGGTTGGGTTGCCACCCGCGAAGAACCGCTGAATCTGGACGATGCCAGTGCGCACCCCCAGTTTCAGTTGGTTGAGGGGCTGGGCGAGGAACCCTTCAATGCCTTTCTCGGCGCACCAATTGTGCATCAGCGCGATCTCCTGGGTGTTCTGGTGGTACAGCAGGGCGATCACCGGCGGTTCTCGGAGGACGAAGAAGCCTTTCTGATTACGGTATCTGCGCAGCTTGCAGGCCTCATTGCCCACGCCGAGCTGGCAGGAGTGATCCGCGAGTCGGCGACGGTGCCTGAGGATGCGGAGGGCGGCGCACGTCTGTCCGGGGTGGCCGCTTGCTCGGGGATTGGTATCGGAATCGCAGCATGGGTTTCGCCCCATGCCGACTTGCAAATCGTGCCTTCGAGGGACTCATCAGATCGTCGGGCTGAGCTGAAAGCGTTCAGAGAGGCGCTGGCGAGTGTTCGCAGCGATATCCAGCAGGTTGCTGAGAACCTCGAGGAGGAACTCGGCCCCGAGGATCGCGCGCTGTTTGGGGTTTACCTGAGCATTCTGGATGATTCTGCGCTGGGTGGAGAGGTGGCCGCACTCATCAAAGCCGGTGAGTGGGCGCAGGGCGCGCTGAGTCAGGTCATGCTGCGCCATATTCGTCATTTTGAGCGCATGGAGCACTCCTATTTGCGCGAGCGCGCAGTGGACGTCCGCGATCTTGGTACCCGGGTGCTGGGATATCTGCAGGATGCCAACCGGCAAGAAGTAGACTATCCCGATGCGACGGTGCTGGTGGCCGAGGAGCTCACCGCCTCTGCGCTAGGAGAAATTCCGCGCGAAAAGCTGGTGGGCATCGTGTCGATGCGCGGCAGTGCCAACAGTCACACCGCGATATTGGCGAGGGCCATGGGTATCCCGGCCGTAGTCGGCGTCGAGGATCTGCCCCTCAAGCAGTTGCCCGATCGTCAATTGGTTGTCGATGGCTACAACGGCCGGGTCTATGTGAATCCCCACCCTGATTTGCTGTCGCGATTCGAAGGCTTACTGGCCGAGGATGAGGCACTCTTTGAGGAGCTGGCGCCGCTGGCCGAGCAGCCGGCGGCGACCTCTGACGGACACGCTGTGCGGCTGTGGGTCAATACGGGCGTTGCAGCCGATGTGCAGCGCGCCCGGGAGTTTGGTGCAGAAGGTGTCGGGCTGTATCGCACCGAGGTCAGTTTTTTGCTGCGCGACCGGTTTCCCAGCGAGGAGGAGCAGCGTCAGTTGTATCGGGAGCAGCTGGAGGCCTTGCACCCCTCTCCCGTGACCATGCGCACCTTGGATATCGGTGGCGACAAGGCGCTGCCCTATTTTCCGATCGAGGAATCCAACCCTTTTTTGGGGTGGCGGGGCATCCGCGTGACCCTCGACCACCCGGAGATTTTCCTGACCCAGATCCGGGCCATGCTGAAGGCCAACGAGAGGCTCGATAACCTGCGCATTCTGCTCCCCATGGTGACTGCGATCGATGAGCTGCGATCTGCGCGGGAGTTGATTTTGCGCTGCCATAGCGAGGTCATGAGCGAGGGTTTCAGTGCGGCGCTGCCTCCCATTGGCGTGATGATTGAGGTGCCCGCTGCGGTATATCTGGCGGGCCCACTGGCGGAGGAGGCAGATTTCCTCTCGGTGGGGTCCAATGATCTGACCCAGTATCTGCTCGCTGTCGATAGAGGCAACGCGCGGGTGGCGGACTTGTATCAGGCCCTGCACCCGGCTGTGTTGGCCGCCTTACGCGACATCATAGACGCGGCCCACCACCACAATAAATCGGTCAGCATTTGTGGCGAGCTGGCAGGAGATCCGCGTGCGGCGCCGCTGCTGGTGGCCATGGGCTTTGATCAATTGTCCATGAATGCGGGCAGTTTGTCCGTCATTAAACGGGTATTGAGCGCGTTCAGCCGCGATGAGCTGTCCCAGTTAATGGCAACCCTGCGTCCACTGAGATCGGCGCAGGAAGTCGTGAGCGCGCTGGATCAGGCGCTGGGCGATCGCGGTCTGGATATTTTCCTGCGTCGCGGGAGTGCCGTGTAGGTGCTGCCCTACCCAGACATAGATCCGGTGGCGTTGGCGCTGGGCCCAATCAAGGTGCACTGGTATGGCCTCACTTACATCGGTGGTCTGGCATTTGCCTGGTGGCTGGCGCGCCTGCGAAGTACCCAGCCCGATTCGCCTTTAAAAAGAGACCAGGTCGATGACCTCATTTTCTATGCGGCGATCGGCGTGGTGCTGGGCGGGCGCATGGGATACGCCCTTTTCTATGGCTTTGAGCGGCTGGCGTCTGACCCACTGTGGCTTTTTCGCGTCTGGGAGGGTGGGATGGCCTTTCATGGCGGCCTTCTCGGCGTGTTGGCGGCCATGGCCTTGTTTGCCCGTCAGCGCGACATTCAGTGGGGCCGGCTGATGGATTTTGTCGCACCCCTGACGCCCGTGGGATTGGCGTTGGGAAGGCTCGGCAACTTTATTGGTCAGGAGTTATGGGGTAGGCCCACCGACGTTCCCTGGGCCATGATATTCCCGAACGACCCGCTGGCACTTGCGCGCCATCCCTCCCAGCTGTATCAGTTCGCGCTGGAAGGGTGTTTGTTGTTTCTGGTGTTGCTGTGGTTTAGCCGAAAACCCCGGCCCGCCTGGACGGTATCCGCTGTTTTCCTGATGGGCTACGGCGTTCTCCGGTTCATCGCGGAGTTTTTCCGCGAGCCCGATGCGCATATTGGCTTCGACGCGCTGGGCTGGATGACCCGAGGGCAGCTACTGTGTGTGCCCATGCTGATCGCCGGACTGTGTCTATTTTACTGGG
>CAXEVD010000088.1:0-6515 GCA_963999395.1 uncultured Halieaceae bacterium | reverse complement strand
TGGACGACGGGGTGCCCCCCGACATCCGCGACGAGAGCGGGAACACCCTCCTGGCCGTGGCCTGCCAGAATGGGCACAAGCGCCTCACGCGCGCGATGCTCAAGCGCGGGGCGGACATCAACGCCCAAAACCGCCGCGGGCAGACGCCTCTGCACTACTGCTTTGCCTTCGGACACCTCGAGCTGGGGGATTACCTCATCTCGAAGGGTGCCGACGACACAGTGGCCAACTGCTACGGCCTCACCGCCTACGAGGGCCTGGTGCCTGAAGAGCCCTCGCCACAGGCCCCTGCCGAAGCCTGAGGGCCCCCGGTCCCAGTGGCGGCGGCGGGCTGGGCCGGGGAAAAGGTCACGCTGATCGGTCATTCGATGGGGGCAGCCTCGGCAGTGCTGGCCGCGTCACGCCGACCTGACCTTTTTGCGGGCATTGTCGCGCTTGACCCGGTACTGGTGCCGACCCGCATCTGGTTTTGGGCCAGAGTGTTCTCTTTTTTTAAGCCCGATGCAGTCCCCATTGTGAAGCGCGCCCTTGCGCGACCGCATGTGTTCGAAAGTAGTGACGCGGCGTTTGACTTCTACCGAGGCAAAAGAGTGTTTGCCGGGGTCAGCGACACGGTACTGATGGATTACGTAGCGGCAGGCCACATTACGCAGCCCGATGGCAGCGTCACACTGCGTCACAGCGGTGCCTGGGAAGCGTGCATTTATCGATCTGTGCCGAGAATGACCGGTGCGCTGAAAGCCGCGGCTTGTCCAATGCTGATCGTCGCGGGTGAAACCTCAGATGTGTTGAATGGCGAGAGGCTCTCTTGGGCAAAAGCGATCAACCCGTCGGTAGAAATCCAGTCGTTGGCGGGCGGGCACCTGCTACCCCTGGAGTCGCCAGAGGCCTGCGCCAATGCCGCGGCGGACTTTATACGTCTGCACTCATTCAGCACGAGGGGCACTAATCTTGCAGTAACTCGGCACTAGGCGGTCCTAATGCGATGTGGCTCCGCAATAGTGCGGTAGCGAATGACATCGCGATGTGTGTAAGGTGGCGCCCCGGCTTGAGGCAGACATTCCACCTTTAAATAGATGCGATGAGTAATAACTCGGTCACAACCCGATGGGCAGATCTTGACGGCCAGCTCTTCTTTCCTCGAGAGCTCAGCTGGCTCTCCTTTAATGCTCGTGTGCTGCAGGAGGCCCAGAATCCTGCGGTCCCGCTGATTGAACGCGTGCGCTATCTGGGTATTTTCTCCAACAACCTTGACGAATTTTTTCGCGTTCGCGTGGCGGAAGTGCGCCGGCTTATCAGTGTCTCCACAGGGCCGCAGCGTCAAAGTGCAAAGGACCTGTTGCAGTCGATTCAGAAAGAAGTGGTATCGCTGCAAAAAGAATTTGATGCGATCTACGCCGCGCTGATGAAGGAACTGCATCAGCAAAAGATCTACCTCATCAACGAAGGCCAGCTTGACGAAGGGCAGGCCGCCTTTGTTCAGCAGTATTTCAGAGAGACCGTCCTGCCAGAGCTCGAGCCCATCCTGCTCGAGGAAAGCCTCGCGATTCCCAACCTCGCAGACGAGTCGCTGTACCTTGCCGTTATGATCCAAACGGCAGAGGGGCAGCGTTTTGCCGTGCTGGAGGTGCCCTCAGAGCAGCTGGGTCGTTTTATTGAAATTCCCCGGCAAAGAGGTCGGCGTAGGGGCACGGTCTACATCACTCTGGATAATGTGATTCGAGCTTGTCTGCCGCAGGTGTTCCGGGGCGTTTTTAAGCTGAAATCAGTCTCCGCCTACTGCTTCAAATTCTCCAGAGACGCGGAATTGGAACTCGATCCTTCCATCAATGAGAGCCTGATCGAGAAGATGGCCTCGAGTCTCAAGCAGCGGCGTCGAGCCGATGCCGTGCGGTTTGTTTATGACAAAACGATGCCAGAGGCGCTGCTGAATGCCCTGAGAAAAAGTTTTGGCTTTGGCCGCTACGACAGCATGATCCCTGGTGGCCGATACCATAACTCCAAGGATTTTCTGTCGTTCCCGAATCCCGGGGGCAAGGCGCTGGAGTTTAAACCCCACTCGCGCATTAACTTGCCGGACCTCGATGACCCGGCAAGCATTTTTGAGGTCATCAGAGAGCGGGATGTACTGCTCTACTTCCCCTATCACTCCTTTGATTACCTTGTTGATGTACTGAAAACCGCGGCGCTGGACCCCGCGGTGACCTCAATCAAGATCTGCCTGTATCGCACAGCCAAGAATTCCCGGGTGGTCGAGGCGCTGATTAATGCGCTACACAATGGCAAGCGCGTCACTGCAGTGGTGGAACTCGCTGCCCGATTCGATGAGCACGCCAATATCGAAATGGCGCAACGGCTGACCGAGGCTGGGGTAGAAGTGATCTTTGGTATTCCCGGCTTGAAGGTTCATTGCAAGCTGTTCTCCATCGAGCGACGGGAAGAAAAGGGCATTCGCTACTACAGCCACATTGGCACGGGCAATTTCAACGAGAAGACCGCGCGTCTTTATACCGACTTCTCCCTGCTCACCTCCGACCAGACGGTGGGCCGGGATGTGGCCGCAGTTTTTGAGTTCCTCAAATTCAACTATCGGCTGCCCAAGTATGAAACGCTGCTGGTGTCGCCATACAGCTCCAGATCAGGGCTGGTTGAAAGGATCGATCGGGAGATCCATAGCGCGAAGCAGGGTTATCGCGCCATGATGACGCTAAAATGCAATAACCTCGTGGATCGACAGTTGACCATGAAGCTCTACGAGGCGAGTCAGGCGGGGGTGGAAATCCGCCTGATTGTCAGAGGCATGTGCTCATTGCTGCCGGGAGTCAGTGGCGTATCGGAAAACATTGAAGCCATCAGCATTATCGATAGATACCTTGAACATCCCCGAGTGTATGTGTTCCATAACCGGGGAGAGCCTGAGTATCTGTTGGGGTCTGCGGACCTGATGACCCGCAATATCGACTATCGCGTGGAAGTGCTGTGCGCCATCAGGGACGCGGCGATACAGAACCAGCTGCAAGACATTCTCGACCAGCAATGGCATGACAACACCAAAGCCAGAGTGTTGGATAAAGACCAGGCGAATGCCCTACGTGATCGAGGCAAAACCACGCCCGTGCTGCAGGCGCAGGAAACGGTCCATCGCTACCTCTCCGGGGGAAAGAAGCCGCGAATGCCTCGCTCGCTGATGAGGCAGGCGTCAAAGCGTCGGCGAACGTCGCTGTCGCGGTAGATCAGCCGGACGGAAACAGCCAGGCTTCAATGTCAGCCTGATTCAAAATCACAATTTGCTGCGCTCGCGCATCCTCCATCACCTGTGTCGGGTCGAGACGCAGCAGCTGGAGTAAGTAGGGCAGTAGCTTTGCTCTAACCGACAGTTGCCATTTGCCATCGGTCATGCCGTAATCGTGAGCCACCACCGCCTGCTGATCCGCGGTGAGGCGAGGGTCGGGTGCAATCTCAATGGTCACCAGCGTATGCCAATCTTCATCTGATGCGCTGGTGTGATCAGATTCATCCAGCACCTCCGGTTCACCACGAAAGCGACTGAGGACAAAATCGCGGTAGTCCTGATTTTTTTCGCACCATCCCCTGACATGCCAGCGCAGCCCCGTCCACACCAGTGTATGTGGCACGATGATGCGTCCTTCGCGATCAGGTTGATTCAACGAAACGTAATCGACCTCTACCCTGAGGTGATCCTTCGCCGCGAGAATCAGCGGTCGCAGAATGGACGGCGGAATTTGCCGCGTCGGCACGGAGAGGACTTCGGTTGCAGTGAGGGAGTCGGGTAACTGCCCGAGAATTTGCTGCATCTCGCTGCTGCCAGCCAGAATGTCGAGATACTCCTCGGTTTTTCCCTGGGTGACTGATGGCGTAAAAGCGGCGCTGGGGCGGTAGCCCTTTGCGGTGCCGTCGTATTCGAGGTTGCCGGGGCCGATCGAGCGCTTGTAGTTGTTGATATCTTTGCTGGCCTGCTGGCGGCCGATTCCAAAGACCTCGCAGAGGTGCCGGGTGGTCAACCTGCCTTCCCACAAGGCGATAATCTCGATAAAGCGATATCTCAGTAGTTGTTCCCAGCGGGTTGCGCTCATTCTGCAGATTCTCTTGCTCGCACGTCGCCCAGATCCGGGCTCTCGCTTCCCAGATACTGTAGAGCTGATTTTGCCCGCATTGTAGGTCGAGGCCGCTAGATAGACGCCTGCTAGTTGTCGCTTCGCCAGTGGACTAACCACAGCCCTGAAAAGGCCAGCATCGCGCATCCCAGTATCATCACGGAGGGCTCGAGGAGGCGGCCTTGATATAGGAGACCCGCCACAGCACCCACTGCAGAGGCCAGGAGGGCATGGGTGAATCCGTATACGGCCGATGCGGAGCCCGCTCTGTGTGCGTAAAGCGAAATAGCGCCCATGGAGGCGTTTGACGCAGTGAGCCCTACGCCCAGGAAAAGAGTCGAAGACAGTGCCGCCATGGCATAGAGGTAATCGCTGGCCTTGCCGGAGAGGAACACAATGACGACTGCGGAGAGCAAGCTGATCGAGAGTCCGGCTTTAAGGGTTTGATTCATGCCAAACCGCATCACCAGGCGCGCATTGATCAGGCTACCGGTCATGAAGCCGAAAACCGTCAGCGCGAACGCATAACCGAATAGAGAGGTCGGTATGTTGAAAACATCGGGGAGAAAAAACGCCACCGTGGATAGATATACAAATAGCGCTGAAAAGGAGAAGGAGCCCGCCATTTGGTAACCGAGAAAGCTGTGCTGGCGTAGCATCTCCGAAAAGGAACGGATTATCGTAAGCAAGGTGAGCCGCTCGCCACTGCTGTTGGAGGTGGTCTCCGGTAGGCGACTCAAGGCGACCAGGACCAGTCCCGCAAAGACTGCCAGCGCGATGAACACTGCAGGCCAGTCAGCGAATTCCAGTATCAGGGCACCAATGCTGGGCGCGACCATAGGGATAATGGCCATTGCTGCAGACAGGGTCGACATCACCTGCGCGGCACGATTGCCCTCGTATCGATCTCGCACGATAGCGCGCGCGATAACAGGTCCGCTGGCGGCTGCCATGCCCTGCAGGCCCCTCATGGCCCACATAAAGCCCATGTCGTTTGCTAAGGCGCATAGTATTGAGGTTACGAGGAAAAGGAGAGTACCTGCCCTCACCACCGGGATGCGGCCGAATCGATCGGAAAGCGGGCCAAAAACAAGCTGCCCCAATGCCAATCCCAACATAAAGACACTGAGCGTGAGCTGACCATCGGAAGTAGTCCCGCCCAAATCCATGATCATGTAGGGGATGGCGGGTAAATAGAGATCGGTGGCAATGGCGGCGTAGGCCACCAGGCTCACCAGCGTGATGTAGGTGAGTGCCTCCCCGGAACGCGGAGGGGTCGTCAATTCAGGGTCGTAGCCTGCAGCTCCACCACGGGGCAACTTTCGGGGACGAAAAACTGACCGTTCTCAGCGTCCATGACGTCAAGGCCGATGGCCTTGTTGTTGGAAAATAGAGCCACCCGCATCACGTAGGTGGTGTGCTGGTTTTTCATTTCCATTAGCTGGAATAGCTGCACCTCAGTACCTTCATCAGTAGCGGCCTGACTGGCTACCTGCTCCATATAGGTTTTCGCCTGATTGGCTTCCATTGGTGTGAGCGGTTTTTCAAGAATCGCATTGAGCATTGCGCTCACCGATGCTTGGTTATCGTCCGCGAGCAGGGTCTCGTTAACCACGGTATTCAACTCAGACATTGTTCCCCCAGAACCAAATTGCCCGTTGAAGGGGGCGGGAGTCTAGCACAACCAACCTCGAGTCCTACAAGCTTTTCCTCCGAGCTCCTGTATGCATTGGTGAGAGATTACTTTAAGTCTCTCGCCTAATGTTTTACTCATTCTGTAGGCCGCCTTGAAACGCTGTTGCGGTGTGTTTTGTCAGCGTGTTCTGAGGTTTGCTTGACCTTTTTAGGCGGGAAACCTAAGCTTCGCGCCTCCGCCCGTAGCTCAGCTGGATAGAGCACCAGGCTTCGAACCTGGGTGTCGGGAGTTCGAATCTCTCCGGGCGGGCCACACAAAAAAGCGCCCGCTGACAGGGGCGTTTTTATTTGGGGGTGATCTTGAGGTTTCGAACTCCCGAGTTCAAGCCGAGACGCCTCAGCGTCCAGACCAGCGAGGCGCAGACAAAGCTCATCTCTCCGAGCTGGGAATACAGCGCAAAGGTCCGTCTTAAGGGATACTAGGCGCGTGGCCAGTGAAATTTGAACCCGGCAGCTCGAGCCAGGCCCTAAGAGAGCCCATCTCTCAGTTTGCATCCGTGTGATAGGTCCGTGAATGTCCTCGATATTCTTACCGCAACATCTGGTCCGACAGGAAAGCTAGGTGAAGTCAACAGAGTCGCGAGTCGAGTCGCTGAGCCCAGTATTATTGGGCTTACCAGTAGGCTTGATGCTTCTCAACTTAATTCTTCGGCAGGCCGATGCTTTCCCCCCTGAGCTCAGCGACGAGGCCAATTGGCTTGGGTT
>CAXEVD010000087.1:0-6542 GCA_963999395.1 uncultured Halieaceae bacterium | reverse complement strand
CAAAGCACACTGCCACCGATGCCCGCTGCAGACGCGCCCATCATCGATTACCAAAACCGCTACCTGCCCGCCTACGGCCGCACAGGGATGGTTGTGAGCCCTGAGAAACTGGCAGGCGAGATCGGCCTCGACATACTTAAGCAAGGTGGCAACGCCGTTGATGCGGCCGTGGCGACAGGGTTTGCCCTGGCGGTGACGCTCCCCCGAGCAGGCAACATTGGCGGCGGCGGCTTTATGCTGATTCATCTCGCCGAGACCGACGAACAGATTTTTATCGATTACCGCGAGACCGCACCGGCGGCCGCAACCCGCGACATGTTCTTGAAGGAAGATGGCTCGGTCGATCAGACCAAGGCTTACTTCTCTCATCAGGCGGCGGGGGTACCGGGCACGGTGGCGGGTCTCGTCTATGCGCAGGAGCGCTACGGCAAGCTCTCATTAAAGGAAGTGATTCAACCGGCGATCGATCTCGCCAAAAAAGGATTCAATACGCCTTTGGCTTTGCACATGAGCCTGAGCGCCCGGGCTGAGCGCCTCGCCAAAAACGACGAAGCCAAGCGCATTTACCTGCAAGGCGGAAACGCGGCCCCCTCTCCCGGCACGCTGTTTCAACAAGCCGATTTGGCGCGCACGCTGACGCGCATTCGCAACAAAGGTGCCGACGGCTTTTATACCGGCGAGACCGCCGCACTGATCGCCGGCGACATGGCGGCTAACGACGGGCTCATCACCGAAGAGGATCTGGCCAACTACCGCGTACTGGAGCGCCCACCGGTCCGTGGCACCTTCCGCGATTTCGAGATCGTCTCGGCGGCACCGCCCTCTTCCGGCGGCATTCATATTCTGCAGATGCTTAACATTCTCGAGCCCTACCCGCTCGAGTCCTACGGACACAACAGCGCGGCCTACCTACACCGGGTGATCGAGAGCATGAAGCTCGCCTACGCCGACCGCAGCCGCTACCTCGGTGATCCGGACCAGACCGTGATTCCCATCGAAGCCTTGATCAGCAAAGACTACGCCGCCGAGCGGCGCGAATTAATTACCGCGAGTCAGGCCAAGACTCCGGATGAAATCGGCCCCGGTAACCCGGTGCCGAGCGAGAGCCCCGACACGACGCACTACTCAGTCGCCGATGCCGATGGCAACGTGGTGGCCAACACCTACACACTCAATTTCAGCTTCGGCTCGCACATCGTGGTGCCGGGCACCGGCATCCTGCTCAATAATGAGATGGACGATTTCGCCGCCAAAGCCGGCGCCGCCAACGCCTACGGCTTGGTGCAGGGCGAGGCCAACACCATCGCACCGGGCAGACGACCGCTCTCCTCCATGACCCCCACGCTGGTGTTCAAAGACGGCCAGCCCTGGCTGGCTGCAGGGAGTCCGGGCGGCTCACTGATCATCACCACCGTGCTGCAAACACTCCTGAATGCCATGGTGTTTGAGATGAATATCGCCACCGCGGTGGCCGCACCCCGGGTGCACAACCAGTGGATGCCCGACCGCACATTGGTCGAACCCGGCATCAGTGCCGACACACAACGACTGTTAGAGGCATGGGGCCACCAGCTCAGCCCCACCCGCCGCACCATCGGGCGCTCCAACTCGCTCATGATTGATGAGGGGTGGATGCAGGGGGTTGCTGATATGCGCCGGCCTGGGGGCCACGTGGCCACCGAATAAGGGAAATTGGTCAGTCAGCCTTTGGCATCCGCACCTTGCAGGTTTGCCGGGCCATCGCGGCCAGATCACCCTTCACATCCCAGATCTCGGTATCGGTCTCGGCGACACCACGGGTCACTTGGCGTGTAATGTGCCGCGCCAGCAGCGGGCCCGCCGCGGGCTTGCGGCGTACCTGCAAGGTGAGCTCTACCGCCGGCACCCAGCCATAGGCGCCGTAAAGCGTGAAGATGGGTGGCGGCATCATGTCGGCAAACATCAGGAGATCAATCGGCCCGGGCGCCGCACCGTCTTTATGTGTCAGCCAGGCAATGAACTCACCGGTACCGGTGGTCTTGCCCTCGGTGAACACTTCCACACCCTGCACCATGCGCATGTCGATGCTCTTGTGTATCTCCAGATGTGACATCGCCGGGGCCTCTATGTCTTCCATGCTCGGCACATCGGGGGGAGTGACGTTGGTCCAATTAGGGCCCTTCAGCTTGTCGAGGTCGGTGAAGGCCGCGGTGGCGCGCAGCTTGAGCTCGCCATCCTGACGGAGGTCAGCACTGGCAAAGTGGGTGCTGCGGGTCTCGGAAAGCGACTCAACCGCCACCTCGACCTCTCCCAATGCCACTGGCGCCAGATAAAACGCATTAATGCTCAAGGGATCCGGCTGATTCAGCGCTTCAGCCAAGGTGCGGCCCACCAGTGCCAGCACATAGCCGCCATTGGCCACCGAGCCAATTCGCCAGCCCCGATGAACCTCGGCTTGCCACCGCGACTCCCCCTGTGGTGACACCGCGGTGTGCGTTAAAAACTGACTCATACTGCTCCTTTCTAGGTGTTGGCGGCCTTTGTCCGGTATCCGTTCAGGCCCAATGAACCGGGCTTCGGCCCCTTAACTGCTTTTTTTCGCCACATCGATCTATACTGGCTGGCCGTATTACGTGCCGGAGAGGGATCTTGGCCCATACGCGCCGCCCGTCAGCGAGGCAAGGATTGCCGCTACTGACCCTGATTTTCATTGGGGCGGTTCCGCCTATTTCCGTGGCGCAGAACTTCATCGACGGCCCCGCCGAGGCCGAAACGGCGCCCATCGTAATCGATATGGCGGCGCCGTTGGAGCCCGAACGCGCCCCCCCGCCCCCAACCGAGCCCAGTGCCCTGGGGGTGTACCGCAGCTACATCGAATCCATGGAGACCAATGGCGGTGCTTTCGCGCCAGGGCTCACGGAGCAACTGCTGGGGCTGGGGCTGAACCTGCAGGCGCTGGAACGTCATGCCGAGGCGGCCAAGGTCTTGAAGCGCGGCGTGCATGTGAGTCGTGTCCAGTCAGGTCTTTACGCTGCTGACCAGATCCCGCTGCTGCGCGCTGAGATCCGGAGCCTGATTGCACTGGGCAGGTTCGACGAGGTCGACGAGCATCAGCGCTATCTGGCGCGGGTCGAATCCGAGGCGCTGACCGGCACGCCTGCCTCCATCGCTGCGCTCATTGACCAAGGCGAGTGGGCCGAGCAGGCCTGGGACTTGCGTCTCGGCGATCAGGAGGCCCATCCCGAGCATCTCGCGCGGAGCTGGAAGTACTACCGGCTCGCCTACAACCAGAGCACGCAACTTTACGGCGAGCGATCGCTGGAACTCTTGAAACCGCTCGAGGGCATGCTGCGCCTTCAGTACCGGTTTGCAGGCTTGCACCGGGAGAATGCGAGCAACAGCCGATTCGATGGCTCCAGCTATCGTCAAACCTCTGCCCTGGGCGGCGCCTACCGGCGAGGCGAGGCCGTACTGTCGACCATATTTGGCCTGAAATTGGTGAACGGCTCCTCTGCTGGAGAGCAAGCCCGTGATCTGACTAGGCTGGGAGACTGGGCGCGATGGATGGGGCGCCGGTCCGATTCCCGCAGTTACTACGACAAAGCCTGGCGACGTATCACCCCGCCCCCCGTGGTGCCCGAGGCATTTGAAGCCGCCGCCTCACCGGAGCCCGCGGTGGATGCTGGAGCAGAGCCGTCAGCCACCACTGAAGTGGCGATGAACGAGGCTGGCAGTGACAACACTCCCTTTGATGCGGGAGCTGTAGGAGCGCCCGTGGATGTAGTCGCAGTCGCAGAGGGTGAGGAGGCAGCAGCCGTCGATGAGGTGTCAGGCGCCGCAGAGGCCGGTGACGATGCACCCGCAGGGGAGGAGATGGTCGCCGAGACTGCGCCCGAGGCAGGCAATGAAGACACCTCGATCTCGGCACTCACTGAGGAACAACCACCCGAAGACGATCCAGTGATGCGGGCAGCGCTGTTTGAGACCGCCACCCCGTTACCCGATATCGACACATTGCGGCCACTGCCGCCCTTCCGCCGCGACGCCTCCGGCCCGCTGGTAGTGCAGTTTCAGCTCAACGAGGCGGGAAAAATCACAGTACTGGAACGCGTTACAGTCACCACGGTCACAGAATCAGAGACCTCCGAGGACGACGAGGCTTCCGAGGAGGCCAAGGCGCCCCGAGTGAACATTAACCCTGCCGTGGACCGCCTGCTGCGCAAAATGCGACGCACCCGGTTCCGGCCTCAATATGAGGAAGGCGCCGCCGTGGAGACTGGTATGATTGTGTGGTCTTTTGACCTGAGCCCGGCCAGCGCGGAAGCGATCGCCTTGCAACCCTGATGACCCCCACATTCCCCTCACGCTTTAACACGACCAACGTGCTCCGCCCCCTGTCGGCCAGTGCCGTTATCACTTTGTTGCTGGTGTTGATGGGGTGCCCCTCTGCCAGCACGCCGACAACGCCTTCCATACCGACCCCACCATCATCCCCCTCAAGCTCTGGGCCATCGTCACCGAGCCCCGGGGGTGCCAGCGGGCCCAGCTCGCCCAGCTCATCGAGTGGCAGCTCCGGATCCAGTAGCTCCAGCTCTTCTGGCAGTGCTGGCGGCGGCAGTAGCAGCCCCGCTGGAGGAGGCTTGCCGGGTAGTGAGGGCGGCGGATCCTCTGCGAGTGCAAGCAGTGGCAGCGATGCCGCGGGCACTGGCACGGAGGCCGGAGACGGCGCCTCCAGCGAACCCGGATTTGGCGATATGGCCGGCGGCGCCGACTTACCTTCAATGGTCGACACCCTGCCCACCTTCGATGAAGATTATGGTTCAGAGGGTGACGGCAGCGGCGCCGAGGGTGGTTCACAGGATGGCGAAGAGGATGGCGTAGGTGGGACCGGCGGCACCGGACAGGTCGCGGAATCCTCCGGCGGCTCTGATGGCGCTGCAGGTCAGCAAGGCCCGGGGACCCGCGCCAGTGGCGGCATGGAATCAGACATGGGTACCGGCGGCCCACTCACCGCAGCCGAGCAGGTCGCCATCCTCGACCGGCAGCTTGAGGAAAGCACCCGGGATTTCGACGGCATCATTTACGACGAAGAACAACGCCAGCGAGAGGCGGCTCGCGAGCGCGCCGCTCAGACTGCGCAGACCGCGGGTAGCGCGGTAGATCCAACCGAATCAGAGGAACCCGATTTTGGTGGCGGGATGGCCAGCGCCGGCAGCGGCTCGGTAGGTGGCGGTATTGGCGGGCGCAGTGGTGCGCCCCCAACCGATGGCGCCAAGTATCCACCCCCGCCTGATATCCCCAACGGCAACGACGATGATGTCGTGGCTCGCCAACTTCGCGAGGCAGCGATGAGGGAGCCCGACCCGGCTATTCGCGAAAAGCTGTGGGCAGAATATCGCAAGTACAAAGGCATTGCGGAGCCTGACGCATGATCCGCGCGCTGCTCTCAGTCATCTTTGCGGCACTGCTCACGGGCTGTGTGTCGGAAACCGTCAAGTCGACTTCCGTGCCGGTACTCGACGCCCCCGCCACGCTCACGCCCGAAGCAGAGTTGCTCGATGTCGGGGTCGTCATTTTGGATCCGGGCATCAGCGCCGTTGAAGACGAGGAGCAGGTCTACCCCGAGGTGCGTAAAGCCGAAGCCACCTTCATGGCAACGGAGCTCGCTGAGGTGCTCACCGAGCAAGGTGGCTGGGGCGCGGTCAGGGTCGTGCCCGACGATCGACAATTTTCTGATCTGCTGGTGCGCGGCTCGATCCTGCGCTCAGATGGCGAAGCGCTGGAACTGAAAATTCTGGTGAGCGATGCGCGGGGCACGCTGTGGCTCGATAAGCGCTACCAAGGCGTGACCAGCCGCTACGCATATCAGCAGGGCACGCGGGTCAAGCAGGATCCGTTCCTCGCGGTGTACCGCATGATCGCCAACGACATGCTGGCCATTTTTAACCGACTCCCCTCCGAAGATCGCGTGACTATCCGCCAGGTGGCCGAGATGCGTTTCGCCCGGGATTTTGCCAACGGCGCCTTCGCCGATTACCTCGAGGAAGATGACAAAGGCCAGATCAGCCTGCGGCGATTGCCGGCAGAGGATGATCCCATGCTGAACCGCGTGCGCGGTCTGCGACAGCGCCACTATGTCTTTGTCGACACCCTTCAGGGCCACTACTCAGGCTTCGCCGAGGACATGTACGGCCCCTATCAAGAGTGGCGAAAGGCCAGCTATGAAGAGACCGTCGCACTGCGCGAGCTGGAGACCGAGGCGCAACGCGAGATGATCGCAGGTGGCGCGGCGATTCTCGCAGGCGTGCTTGCCCAGACATCGGGTAGCCGCGGCACGCGCAGCGCCGGTGCCGTCGGCGTGCTTGGCGGTGGCGCTTTGTTGAAAAGCGGCCTGGAGAAGCGCGCCGAATCCAACATCCACTCACTGGCACTGGAGGAACTGGGGCAATCCTTGGACGCGGAAATCACGCCGAGGGTGATTGAGCTAGAGGACCGCACGGTCCGCCTGACGGGGAACGTGGAGGACCAATACGATCAGTGGCGCGAACTGCTGGCCGACATCT
>CAXEVD010000086.1:0-6556 GCA_963999395.1 uncultured Halieaceae bacterium | reverse complement strand
TGACACAGAGTGCTGTAATGCCCGAAGCAAGAACATCAGACAAAAAAGAACGCCTACCTTACAAGGTTGCGGATCTCTCCCTCGCAGAATGGGGACGTAATGAGATCCGGCTCGCGGAGCAGGAGATGCCCGGCCTCATAGCGGCACGCAAAGAGTACGGGCCACAGCAGCCGCTAGCCGGCCTTAAGGTCGCTGGTTCTCTGCACATGACGGTACAGACGGCGGTTCTCATCGAAACGCTTGTAGATCTCGGCGCAGATGTTCGATGGGTATCTTGCAACATCTTCTCGACCCAAGACCATGCCGCGGCGGCCATCGCTGCAGCTGGCATCCCGGTTTTTGCCTGGAAAGGCGAAACAGAAGAGGAATACGACTGGTGCATCGAGCAGACGATCCTTGCCGACGGCAAGCCCTGGGATGCCAACATGGTGCTGGATGATGGCGGCGATTTGACCGCCATGCTCCATGAGCAGTACCCGGAAATGCTTGAGCGCATCCACGGCATTACCGAAGAAACCACCACCGGCGTGCATCGCCTCTATGAAATGTTGGCCAACGGCGAGCTCAAGGTCCCCGCGATCAATGTCAACGATGCGGTCACTAAATCAAAGAACGACAACAAGTACGGCTGCCGACACAGCCTGAACGATGCGATCAAGCGCGGCCTCGACCACCTGTTGGCGGGCAAGCGAGCGCTGGTCATCGGCTATGGCGATGTGGGCAAAGGCTCGGCCCAGTCACTGCGGCAGGAGGGCATGATCGTGCGGGTCACCGAATGTGATCCCATTTGTGCAATGCAGGCCTGTATGGACGGTTTCGAGGTGGTATCTCCCTTCATTGATGGCGTCGATGACGGCTCAGACAGCTGCATCAACACCGACCTGCTGGGCACCACTGACATGCTGGTGACCGCGACCGGCAATTTCAACGTGTGCACCTCTGCGATGTTGCGCGCACTGAAATCTGGCGCCGTGGTCTGCAATATTGGTCACTTCGACAACGAGATCGACACCGCCTACATGCGAGATATATGGCAGTGGGAAGAGATCAAACCGCAGGTGCACAAAATTGTGAGAAACGCCGAAACCAATGATCACCTGCTGCTGCTCTCCGAGGGGCGCCTGGTGAATCTGGGTAACGCGACGGGACATCCATCACGCATCATGGATGGATCTTTCGCCAACCAGGTGCTCGCACAGATCCATTTGTACAAGAAGCGCTTCGCAGATCTCTCCGACGACGCGCGCCAAGAGGCCATTACGGTAGAGGTGCTGCCCAAGCAACTCGACGAGCAGGTAGCGACCTTCATGGTGCAAGGATTCGGCGGCGTGATGACCAAGCTGACCCCCAAGCAGGCCGACTACATTGGCGTGGGCGTGGACGGTCCCTTTAAAACCGATAGCTACAAGTACTGAGCAAGTCACTTACTGCTTGCAGTGACTCGTTGCGACGACGCGTTACACAGCCTTACCGGTGACGAGGCGCTGAGAACAAGGCGCCTCAAGCTCCCTCCTGAATAAGCGTACACTGGCAGCTTGGCCTGAGGTAAAAGTGTGCGTAACCCCCGACTATTCACTGACCAACCGCTGACGCCCGGTGACCAAGTGGTCCTGAAGGGCAACGTCGCCCAGCATCTGGGCCGGGTGCTCAGATCCCGCTCCGGAGACCATATCGCGTTGTTCAATGGCGATGGTCAGGAGTTCGCGGCTCAGGTGCTTACTGTCAGCAAAGGCGAGGTCAGCGTAGGGGTTGGCGCAGCCGCATCACCCCAAACAGAGTCGCCGGTCTACACCACGCTGGGCTTGTGCCTGAGCAAAGGCGACCGATTTGATTGGGCGATTCAGAAAGCAACCGAGTTGGGCGTGGGTGCCATCGCTCCACTCCAAAGCGAGCGCGTTGACTTCAGCATCCCCCCGGACCGTATGGAAAAGCGCATCGCTCACTGGCAGCAGATTGCCATCAGTGCCTGCGAACAGTGCGGGCGGGTCAAAGTGCCCTCGGTAACACCACCTCAATCTCTGGCGGTCTGGGTAGAAAACGTCTCAGCAGAGCAAAAGTGGGTGCTTCACTGCGCGGACAATACCGACGCCTCTGCCTCAGCCATGACCCCGGGTACTCCCCGGGATGCGGCGCTTCTCATCGGTCCCGAGGGCGGATTGACCGACCAGGAGTTTGCTGCCGCAAGCGCAGAGGGTTTTCAGCTGTTGCAGCTGGGACCGCGGGTGTTACGCACAGAAACGGCGCCGGCAGCGGCGCTATCCGTTCTCGGTGTTTTCTGGGGAGAGATGCCGTCCTGAACGGAGGGCTACAACCCATAGACCCTTCGGGCGTTATCCTCGAGAAAGTAAGACCGTGTCGTTTCATCAAGGCCTAGCGAATCCAGACCGGCCAGTGCTTTAGCCGGCGTTATCATCGGATAGTTACTACCAAACAACACCTTTTGACTGCCATGATGTTTGAGGTAGTCCACCAATTGAGGTGGATAGCGGTCCACGGTGTAGGCCGAAGTATCGATGTACACATTGCGATGTTTGGTCGCCACCGCGATCGCCTCATCGGTCCACGGGTAACCAATGTGTCCCCCGACGATGGTCAGTTCCGGGAACTCCAGCGCCACCTGATCGAGATAGATAGGCCTGCCGACTTCCGACGGCATTAGCGGTCCGGTATGACCGATTTGGGTACAGAACGGCACGCCCATTTCGCAACATGCCACATAAACCGGGTAAAAACGCCTGTCGGTGGGCGGCAGAGACCACAGCCACGGCAAGATACGAATCGCCTTGAAGCCCAGCTCCTCCACACAGCGCCGGATCTCTCTCACCGCTCCCATAGGTTTACTGATATCGGCCGAACCCACACCCACGAGACGACCGCCGGACTCGGCAACGAAACTCGCTACCTCATCGTTGGAAATCATGGCGTTGTTGGGGCCGTACCAGGCGGACGTCAGCGCCATTGAAACACCCGCGGCATCCAGAGCGGCGACGGTGTCGGCAATGGTCGGCACGGCGTCAAGATCCGATTTCGTCCAGCGACGCAATGAGTCGAACATCGGGTCGCCAGAGTGTCTGGCTGTCGGGTGCTGTATCCAAGCATCAATCATGTGGGCTCCCCCTGTGCGGGTCTGCGGTCGGCGGCTCAGATCTGTCCCCGGAAGCCGCGGATTTTTCAGCATGCTGCGCGCGCACCCACTCCAACCAAGCTGACGCTGCGTTTAAAAAATGGCTGGTGCGGGGAGAATGGAAAATCTCAAACGCGTGCTGCGCCCGTGGCAGCTCTGCGTAGACAAGCGGCACGCTGGTGAGCGGCGCAAATTCAGCAACGAAGCGCCGGACCTCTTCAACCCACACCAGCGAATCGTGGGTCCCCTGAACGATAAAAAACGGGGGGGCTGACTCGGCGACACCTTCGCGATGGATCCAGGAGATGGGCGAGCCGTCCTCGAACACCTCCGGTGCCGCTTCTCGGGTCTGCTGGATGATCTTTCTGCTGATGAATCCATCCATTCTCGCTTGCTGCCGAATGCCGTGTCGGTTGGTGAGATCCACAACCGGATACATTGCCAGCACGCCTTGCACCGCTGTATCCACACCCTCAAAACCTGCCTGCCAGTCGGCATGTCCGGAGGTCAGGCCTGCAAGTAGAGAGAGATGTCCCCCGGCCGAGCCACCCGTGACGATGACGAATTCCGGATCACCGCCGTATTCCTCGATATGGGTCTTCACCCAGGCAATCGCCTTTTTGACGTCAATAATTTGGGCGGGATAGGCGTCCCGAGGCGCCAACCGGTAATTGATAGACACCCCGACCCAACCCAGCTCTACCATGCGGTGCAACAGTGGCTGTCCTTGATGAGACTTGTGGCCCATCATCCAGGCGCCGCCGTGCACATGCAGCAATACCGGTCGTCGCGCTCCCTGAGTCACGGGGGTGTAGATGTCCAAGAGCCCCCGCTTGCCTGCAGTGGAATAACTCAAATTGCGCACATAGCGCACGCCAGGGCGACGAAAACGAAACGGCCACAACCACTCTTGGCTATGAATCTGTTCGGTCAGCTTGGCCCGCCTCGTCTCCGGAATCTGATTCAAGAAATCTGCGCCGAGCGCAACACGCAGCGCCCGGTGAAAAGCCAAGCCGGCATCAAAGCCGTCCCTGAGGGCCCACGCCAGCAGACCCCAGGCCGCCAAAAAGCAGGACAATCCAAAGGCAAAGCCCGATGCCCCCGTGCCGATCCACAGCGCGCAGAGTGCGACAAAAATCATCTGTGACCCGATCAGCCAGACGGCCAACTCGCCGGTGACCCATCCGGAAAAAAACCACAGCCACACGGCCCAGCCGATCTGGCGAACCTGCAACACCGCTGTAACGGCACACAACAGGCTCACGCACGCGACAATGACAAACAACAGCTCCATAGCGCCTCTCAGAAGACCACAAAATACCCCGCTTTTAGGGGGGTGAGAGCTTGCGGGGAATTGCTGTGGATCGCAAGATATCCAGCTCCGTTCCCACGAGGACCGCAAATGAGCCTCAAGCTCGGTGTGGTAATGGATCCCATTGGCTCCATTCACTACAAAAAAGATACCACTCTGGCACTGCTGTGGGCGGCGCAGGACCGTGGCTGGGCGCTATTTTATATCGAGCCGGATGGCTTGTTTCTCGACGCAAAGCATCCTATGGCATCTGCCCGACCCCTAACGGTTCATCGCAGCGCTGACCACTGGTTTGACCTAGGTGACAAAACCGCGCTTAGGCTCACCAAACTCGACATGGTGCTCATGCGCAAAGACCCACCCTTCGATATGGAGTACATCTACGCCACTTATCTTCTGGAACGGGCCGAGCAGGCAGGCACTCTGGTGGTTAACCGCTGTCAAAGTCTCAGAGACTGCAACGAAAAGTTGTTCGCCACCGAATTTCCGGAGTGCTGCCCACCGCTGTTAGTCAGCCGCGACATGGGCCGGTTGCGGGCCTTTCACTCACAACACGGCGACGTGATATTCAAACCATTGGATGGCATGGGTGGCAGTGCGATCTTCCGCGCGCGACCGGGTGACCCGAATATCAGCGTCATTTTGGAGACGCTCACCCAATCCGGCAGTCAAACGATCATGGCGCAGCAGTATCTACCTGCCATCCAAGAGGGTGACAAACGAATTCTGATGGTCAACGGTGAAGCGGTACCTTGGTGTCTGGCACGAGTTCCTCTGGCAGGCGAGAGCCGTGGCAATCTCGCCGCCGGTGGTTCGGGAATAGTGCAGCCGCTCACAGAGCGAGATCAATGGATTGCCAATCAGGTTGGGCCTATCCTCAGGGAGCGCGGTCTCTACTTTGTTGGCCTCGATGTGATCGGCGACTACCTCACCGAAATTAACGTCACCAGCCCGACCTGCCTCCGGGAAATCGAGGCGGAAACCGACCTAGATATTGCCGGCCAGCTGCTCGACAGCTTGCCCCTGATAGGAGCGGCCTCCTGAACCGCGCAACACCCGTGGTGGTCCTGGCGCCTCGCGCAGGACTGCCACCCGCTTTCCTACTATCGCTGGGTATCCATCTAGTTGTGATTTTTGGCTTCCTGCTCTCTCCAGCAGAAGACTCCGCACGGGAGGTCGCCCATCGTGCGGTTACCGTACTTCTGGCACCCAGCGCTGAGGCACCCGAGATCGCGCGAGCTGAAGCGGCAGCGCAGCAAAGGGGTGCCCTCACTCAGACACGGCCCGAGGCGTCGCTTGTTCAGAGCGCATCGCCGAAGACCATCGAGCCCGTCAGTGCCTCGATGACACCATCTGGTCTCACCATGTCGGCAACCTTCAACACCACACCGCCAGAAGTCGCTGTGGCCGCGCGAGCGGCGCCGGACGCCGATTATCTTCTCCAGTGGCAAGACGACATCGAGCGTTTTGGCAACGCCTACTACCGAGGCCTGGAACTACGCCACGGTGATGGCGATGTGCGACTGAAGGTAAGCGTCCGCAGTGATGGCAGTTTGCGGCAAATTGATTTGCTGCAAAGTTCAGGATCCACTGCGCTCGACCAGGCGGCCATCGATACCGTCGAGAAGCTCGCACCGTTTGCACCCTTTCCCGAAGCCCTGGCGCGCGACACACAGCAGCTCAATATCGTCCGTACATGGCAGTTTCGGCACTGACGGAGCCGCCCGCCATGTCAGACCAACGCGCAAATCCCGATCAGCCTCCGGTATCGCTAAAGGATCACTTCCTTATGGCCACACCCGTGATCGGCGGCGGCTTTTTCAACCGCTCACTCACTTATCTCTGTCACCATGATGAACAAGGCGCAATGGGCATTGTCGTGAATCACTGTCTGGATGTTGAGCTTAGCGATCTGTTGAACCAGCTTGATATTGGAATCTCTTCAGCGTGTCCGGACACATCGATTCTGGCCGGGGGACCAGTGGCTACCGATCACGGTTTCGTCTTGCATCGCGGTGAACCGCACTGGGAGGGAAGCCAGCCGGTAACGGATGAAATCAGTCTGACGGGGTCACGGGACGTTCTTTGCGCCATCGCTGCCGGGGAGGGGCCCAAAGATT
>CAXEVD010000085.1:0-6568 GCA_963999395.1 uncultured Halieaceae bacterium | reverse complement strand
CTATCGTAGAATGGACTGTAAGTAGAAGAAGTCATAGCCGCGCTATCATACAAGCCAGTGAGGACCGATATTAGTTCGCTGGCTCCTGATAGTTTTGCATCGATATCCTCGATGACGCCTGTCTTTTTGGTGAGCAACTTGCTTCTCACCTTAAAATAGTCTTTCACAAAAGCGGTGCCTTTTTTTGAGACGGCATAGGTGACCACCCTACTCCCGGTTTTTTTTGACTGAGTTAAATACCCATTTTCAACCAATTTCCTCAGCGTGTACTGCAAATTCTGGACGTCGTCTCTGTTCAACTGTCTGGCCAATGAGGAAGCAGTCGGGTGCCCTCTTTGCATCGCCACAACTCCGACTACAATCCCCTCCTGGAACTTAAGGCCATCAGCCGTCGCCAGTCGGCTCAGTTGCTCGCAGCTTCTTTCGAACGCTGCAAAAAAACGCAGAATACCCCACTCTAACTCTGTCACGGCTACTCCATGATCACTGGTTCCCAAAAGCCAGTCCCTATGCAAAGTATCCGGCGAAGTGGTCACATCACTCATTTGAAATGCCGTCCGTTATGTCTTAGTTAGATTGCATAACCCTAGCACGCGGTTAATAAGCTGCGGGATTTTCGCGGCAGCGAATTTTTATCGATAATGATTATCATTCTTATTTTTGTCAATTTACTGTTATCCCTTGAATTTGTGTTGAAAATCACTTAAAAAATATGACTGCGCAATCACTTCTCAAAAAGCAAAAGACGCTCGCTACTAAGAGACTAGCGTCGTCACAAGAGTGATGTTCATGCCGCAACACTCTGAAAAAAATTGGAGATACCCGATGGCCTCTAAATCTGCGAATCACCTACCAGTTGAAACACCATTAACAACGCTGAATCTGAGAACAGTATTGGCTTTAATGTCGATGCTGTTGCTCCTAACCGAGCATAGTCATGCTCAATCCCAAGGGGCCTCTGCAGCGCTAATAGAAGAGGTCGTGGTAACCGCACGAAAAAGAGTCGAAAGCTTGGCGGACACTCCAATAGCTATCACAGCTATGAGCGGTGACGCAATGGAAGCGCGTGGCATGACACAACTGAGTGACATTGCTGCCACTACCCCTAGCCTCACGTTTGTGGACGTCACGTCAGTGACAGGCTCCTCGTCTGCGTCAGTCGTTTACATTAGAGGCGTTGGACAAAGCTTTGCAACGGCCACTAGCGAGCCGGGGGTGGGTATCTATGTAGATGGTGTTTATATGGCTCGCAATGTGGGCCAGGTTTTCAACATTGTAGACCTGGAACGTGTCGAGATTTTGCGCGGACCTCAAGGCACCCTTTTTGGCCGAAATACGGTGGGTGGCGCCATTTCAATACATACCAAGAAGCCAACTGACGAATTTTCGATATCAGGTTCAGTCACTGCAGGAAACTTCGATCGTCGCGACGGCAAGATCATAGTGAATGGAGCCATTACAGACGAACTATTTGGAAAGCTGTCTGTAGGGCGCTTCACCCGTGACGGAATGGTCAATCGTCCAACAGACGGTCTAAATCAGGGCAACCGAGACCGAACTGCGGCGAGACTGGCTCTCAGGTGGCTACCTTCAGATAACTTAGAATTAAATCTAGCTGTAGACGGCACGGTGGCCCGGGAAGACGGAACGCCATCTTTGCTGAGGACCATCGTCTGGAACAGCGGAATCTTCAATCCAGCAGGGCTGCCGTTAGCTGCACCGGGCACACTAGACCCATCTCAGTACGCGATAAATGTGCCATTTGACTACCCGGTGGATAACCTCGTTTTAGAAAATAATTACATCATTAATTATTTTGCGGGCCTTAGCTGCTTTTCGGGCTTTGGGGAACCATGGAACCCGGGCGCGAATCAAACAAATCCCGCTTGCTACGGCAGTCAATACCAGCTAGAGAGCAAGCGCCAAAACATGGGTACATATGACACCAAATCTAAGGATGACGTTTGGGGCGTAACTTTCACGCTAGATTATGAGTTCTCTAACTTCAGTTTAAAGTCCATCACCGCTTATAGAGATTCAAAGTCTACTTATGGTCGTGATGCAGACGGATCTCCATTGAAGATCTATCATTACAGCGGACTCATGGACCAAAATCAGTTTTCTCAAGAGTTTCAACTGATGGGTACCTCTTTTTCAGACAAACTAGACTGGGTCGTAGGCGCATACTACCTTGACGAAGAAGTTGTGAACCCTGAGCCAGTGGTATTCACGACGCTTGAGTTTGTTTCCGGCGGGAATACCGAGAACACTAGTTACGCTGCTTTTTTACAAGGCACTTACAGCCTAACAGAGCGGCTAGACGTCACGGGTGGTATTCGCTACACGAGAGACGAAAAAGACTCCCTGCCATTGCAACCATTCACAGCTAACTACACGCCCAATCCAGCCTTCAATCCTGGGAATTTAGTGTTGCCGGACGTCACCGTCTCACAAGAGTTTACTCAAACCACACCCATGCTTAACCTATCGTATCGAGCGACAGATGACTTAATGGCGTATATGACTTTTTCGGAAGGATACAAGAGCGGTGGCGCAACTTTTAGGATATTCCCTATCTTCCCAGAGACACCACTCTATGGTCCTGAAGAAGTACAGTCCTTCGAGGTGGGAGTTAAGTACGAAAAAAATGGCTACCGGCTAAATATGGCTGCTTTCGCTATGGACTACGACAACATACAAGTGTCTATTTTTACGAACGTGGCGCCTGTGATCAAAAATGGCGGCGAGGGAGAAGTTAACGGCTTTGAACTTGAGGCCTTTTTGCCGCTACCTGACAGCCTCTTCGTGGAAGCGTCCTTCAGCTACCTTGACGCCGAATACACTAATATTGACCCGGGTGCAACGGAGATAAACTTAAATTCCGAATTTGCTATGACGCCGGAAACCCAAGCATCACTGAGCATCAGCAAAGTTTTTGGCCTCAGCGGCGGCTCGGAGATCATCCCTCGCATCGAGTGGCATTACACTGGCGACAGATACAATGACGCGACCAACACAGTTGACCTCATGCAGCCAAGCTTCAGCCTAGTGAATGCTATGGTTGCTTGGAACAGTGCCGATGGAAAGTATGGTGTGACTTTAGGTGTTGAAAATTTAACCGATCAAGACTACCTGCTGGGTGGCTATTCAAACTTGATTGGTGGTCAAATGAACGTATTCCCAGCTTATGACCGACAAGTGTATGGAACCTTTAGATGGCAGTTCTGAGGCAACCTCTAAACCACCACACTAGGTCAAATATTTTCTTGGAAGCCAGCACTAGTGCTTAAAAGAATTCTCGTTAACGGTGCTGCTCATGAGGTCGATGCCCCTGACGAAATGCCACTACTTTGGGTTCTTAGGGATGTATTAGAACTCACGGGCACAAAATTCGGATGTGGCAAAGCACAATGTGGCGCATGTACGGTTCTCATTGACTCAGTGCCAGTGAGAGCTTGTGTTACTCCGCTAGCGGCAGGTATCGATAAAGAAATTACCACCATCGAAGGGTTGGCTTATCTACCCGAGTCGAAGCTTCAGGATGCATGGATAAAGCATAACGTTCCTCAATGCGGATATTGTCAGTCCGGTCAGCTAATGTCGGCAGTAGCGTTACTGCGCACACACCCGAACCCGACAGATGCAGAAATTGACCGCGGCATGTCGGGTAATATCTGCCGGTGTGGGACCTACCCCCGAATAAAAGAAGCCATCAAGTCGGTTTCAACAATCGCGACAGACTCAAAAAGTGAATCAGTCTAGAAGAGATTTTCTCGCCACTGCTAAAAACGGCCTCGTTCTTGGCATTATGGGGGAGTCTATCACCTCGTTTGCAGCGGGCTTTGATCAAGATCAAGCATTCTCTCAAAGCGACTTCCTCAGCATACTCCCGAACGGCGCTGTTAGGGTCTTCGTGGGACAGGGGGAGATGGGTCAAGATATCTTTTCTGGATTAGCGATACTAATTGCAGAAGAACTGAATACCCCATTAGAAGAGATTGAGGTGGTTGCAGCACCTGTTTCGGCTGCCTTCGGCAACTCTTTTTTTCCAGGGTCTCCGCAAATGACCGCGGCTAGTTCGAGCATCAAAGTTTTTTATATCCCATATCGCACCGCGGGAGCTACGGCTCGCCAGATGTTGCGAGCAGCGGCAACTGATCTGCTGAATAAAGAAGTGGAAAATATTGTTTTAACTGGCGGTGAGTTAATTTGCGACGGCCGCGAACGTATCCCTTTTAGTCGCGCATTACCCTTGGTTACCAATATGCCGGCACCCGATCCCGTCGAGCTAAAAGATCCAAGCGAATTCAAAATTATCGGTACCTCACAGCGAGGCATTGATGTCACAGACAAGGTTAATGGCACACATGGCTACGGGATGGACGTAAAGGTACCCGGCGCTCTGACTGCCGTTGTGGCTCATCCTCCATCCTTTGGAGCTCAGATTCAACACATTGATTCTTCTGCGGCGTTAGCGATACCGGGCGTTCGCGAAGTCGTTGTAATTCCGACTGGTGTGGCAGTTATTGGCGAAAACTATTGGGTGGCTGACTCGGGGAAAAAAGCTCTCGTGATTGATTGGGATGAATCCGCGGGACAGGATCTTTCAACCGCAAACATTGAAGAACATTACAGAGAGCTTGCGGTAAAGCCTGGCCAAGCTTTTACCTTTAATCCGATCCCAGGGATGGACTATCAGTTAAAACCCAGCTTGGGCCCAAGCAAGTATGCGCAAGAAAATGGCGCTGTGGTAATTGAGTCGGAATTCGTAGCGCCCTACCTCGCCCACGCTCCAATGGAACCGTTGAATTGTACTATAGTCGAGCATGACGGCTTGATTCATGTTCATACTGGAACCCACTATCAATTCGCAGACAAGGCCGCAATTGTAAAGACCCTTCAGGTTGAAGCCTCCTCAGTCAGACTGCATACGCTCCCTATGGGAGGAAGCTTCGGCCGGAGAGCCTGCCCAAAATCAGACTGGATTGTAGAGGCAGCTCAGATCTTTAAACACGCCCACACTGCGAGAAAAAGCCCCATCAAGCTTGTGTGGTCCAGAGAGGATGACATTACAGGAGGGTGGTATCGCCCTTTTGTTCTATCAAAAGTGTCTGCGGCGCTCAAAGAGGACGGCACCATAGGCTCTTGGGCACAACGCATCGTTGGTCAACCGGCTATTGATCATGACACCCTGAGCTTTATAGGGCCGGAGAAAATCGACCTCACCACGGTGGATGCAGTCGGTAATCTTATATACGACATACAGGATAAAGTCATCGATGTTCACCACACTGCAAATCTTGTGCCCGTTCAGTGGATGAGGTCCGTAGGACATTCACACAATGTTTTTTTTGTTGAGACCTTCATGAGTGAGCTCGCAGATAGGTCCGGCACTGATCAACTCGCATTCAGACTCGGACACATTAAAGAGGACAGGGTGAAACGTGTGCTTGAGCTGGCGGCAGAAAAGGGTCGATGGAATGGAGGCTTGGGCAACGATGGGATAGCCCATGGAATCTCAGTGCATGAGTTCTATGGTACTTACGTTGCCAACCTTGCAGAGGTAATCCAGGTGTCGGAAAATCAATTCAAAATCTCAAAAATCGTTTACGCAGTAGATTTAGGAACTGTGGTCAATCCTGACGCAGTTAGAGCACAGATGGAGAGCGGCGCGGTACTAGCGCTTTCCTCCACTCTCTACGGAGAGATAGAGATCGAGGAAGGCACCCCACGCCAATCAAACTTCGACACCTACAGACCACTCAGATTCCACCAGTGTCCACACATCGAAACTCACATAGTGTCAAGTAGCTCACCGCCAACTGGAGCAGGTGAGACGGGAGTTCCCTCGGTTGCACCTGCTGTATGTAACGCCATTGCAAAGCTGCGAGGCAAGTATCTGAGAGCCCTTCCAATTGCTAAGCATGGAATAGAAATAGTGTGATCGCGATTAATCAGAGAACTTACTTTATGGCAAGTTCCTCTAGGACTGAAGAACCGAAGTCAGACGTCGTTACGACATTAAATGATGAGCTATGAACGGCAAGGTCCTGGGTGACAGTGCCTCGTTCCAAAACTCGAAACAACGCTGACCACACGCGGTCAGCCAGGTCTTCTCTATCCATAGCTATATGAAACATCAACGCGAGGCTGCCGATCATAGAATACGGATTGGCAATGTTCAGCCCGCACAGATCCGGCGCCGAACCATGTGACGGTTCAAAATACGATTTGTTGTCACCAACACAAGCAGATGGCATAAGGCCTAGTGATCCCAAAATTCCTCCGGCCTGGTCACTAAGGATGTCCCCAAACATATTTTCCATGACCATGACATCAAATTGGCGGGGGTCAAGGCACATCGCGGTTGCGGCTGCATCCACTAGCATATGTACAACTTCCACGTGGGGGTAATCCTGATGAATGTCTTGCACCACATTGTTCCAAAGCTCACTAGACAAGAGCACATTACTTTTATGTATGTTGTGTAACAGTCCTCGTCTACCTGAGGCCAAGTCAAACGCTGCGACGACTTCCCTTCGAATTTTCGCCTCTTCGTACTCCAATG
>CAXEVD010000084.1:0-6583 GCA_963999395.1 uncultured Halieaceae bacterium | reverse complement strand
AGTTCCTGAAGCCGCCCGCGTCTCTCCGCACACATGACTTCAACTCAGCAGAATCTCAGTTCGGATTTACTTCGTGATGGTATGCACAAGGCAAACGCACTCTCTGCCTTATTGCAGGAGGAACTGGCACTACTAACCGCGGGTGACTTGGACAGCTTCGAGGCGCTTCAGAGCCGGAAAGCCGAGGTCCTAGAATCATTGTCAGCTCTAATGCCCACCCTGTCTGGCGAGGTCCCAATCGAGGACGGGTCTGATGTCGACGCGACCGTCGCGCTGATAGACGACATCAAAGAGGTTCTCGCGACTTGCCGCGATGCCCACCTCAAGAACGCCATTTTGATTGACCGTAAAATAGAGGCGACGCGTTCCGCACTAGAGGTCTTAAGGTCAAGTCGATCGGCGGACACAGGGGAAACTTACGACAAACTTGGCAGAATCCAACGTGGTTACAGCCGAGACAGACAGACAGACGTCTAAATCCCCCACAATCTCTGCCGGGCTCACTAGCCCCTGCCAGGCTCATCACCTCTTAGCCAGAAAACCCAAGCTAAAACCACTGCTACAGCGCGGTACAAAGACTCGGGCACCTCTTCACCAATATCTACGCCGCTAAGCAAGCGTTGCAGGGCCTCGTCTTCGATAACAGGCAACCCCAAATCAAACGCAGCATCAATGATCGACATCGCCTCTTCACCCTCGCCTTTGGCAAGAATGCTGGGCGCCTCTCGCTTTCCGTATTCAAGCGCGATAGCCTTAATCTCGTCGAGTTCTTTCATACCAACGAGTCCAACCGGTCGCCCAATCTCGAGACAGGCGGTGCGCTGAGGGGCTCCGTGACGGTATCTCGAGCCTGATTAAAGACAGCAAAGTGCTCGAGCTGTAGGCCAAATTCGGCTACCTCTGCGAACAGCTCCGCGCGGGAATCTCGCGCACGGGTAAATACGGTCGGATCTGTGAACCAGGCATCAATGCTCACCCTGTTGGCAGGCGCGTGCTCTACTCGCAACCACACCTTAGAGTTTTCGGCGAACTGGGTATAAAGATTAATGATCCACGTTGGGCTGCCCGGCGGATTGCCCCTTGGCCCTCGCTGCAGATTAAGCTCTACAGGCGCGCCGTTCAGCCAGGCCAGAATATCGGCATTGATGACGTCTGAGCGCAATGCTGCCGCCGCGCGATCTTGTCGGTTATCAATCTCGGTCAGAAGCCCTCTGGCACGCTCTTTGGTGGCCTGGTCTGTACCAAAACCCAACAAGCGCATGAGTAAAGAGGGCAGTGCCATCTCCCGAGCACCCCCCTCGCTCACGGTCGGCAATTGCAGCACACCACCTCGACCTAAAAGCTCCCGAGCGCGAGCGATCTGCGCTTCAATCGCCATTGCCGGGCTCAATATCAGCCCCATTCCAGCGAAAGCGGCGGCAAGCGAAGGAGGCATAGCCCGAATTGAATCGGGATTCATTAATTGCTTGAGTATAGTAGCGGGCGTTCCTGACAATTGCGTCGTTGCCGACGTGGCGGCAGTGGTGGTTGGCGAAGCAGGTGTGGCAGCAGCGGCTGGCACCGGGCGCAAAATCGTTGCGCCATCAGGCGTCAACTGCACCCTGAAGAAGATACTTTGGCCTGCGTAACGTCTGAAAAGATCGGGGGCAAGTAACGGTTGCGCTACACCGGCTAGATTAATGAACAGCTGGCCTCGATCAATCGATACCAGCCCTTTAACAATCTGAAAGTTGGCAAGCCCTAATTCCCGTGGCCCTGGCTGATCGATGCGCAGGCTCGCCGTGCCCTCCAGAAAAATAGGGGTCGGGCGCACCGTCATATTAAGTAGCTCTGGCCCCAACATCGCGCAGTTACTCGAGAGTTAGTGGGTGCTCACTATGGGAAGCGAATCCAGTCCTCATCGCTTGAAAGATGTTGCCGAAGATCTTTCTTACCCGGCACGACATAGTCCATAACGTCTGCCACCGTAGGCATACGTATATTGGCGCCTGCCATCATCCAATGGGCATTCCCCCGCCGAAATGCCGCCTTGTTGTTCCTCACAATCACCTCTTTCATGACATCATGGTTGACACCCGTATCGCCCAGATGCAGCGCCATGATTTCACTAAGCGTGTCCCCGGGCTGAACTTTGTACACGCCGTTGACGACCGAGCCCACCGATGAGGAATACACCGAAGCACCCATTCCAGAGGGCGTTTGTCCTTCGAAGTCGTTCTCGCCAATAAATGCTCTTAGACGAGCGACATCGCTATCTGAAATAACGGATTGAGCCGACGTAATCTGCGCAGCCATCACGGTCACCAGAGTAACGCAAGCAGTTAACCACGTGCGAACAATTAGTTTCATGTTTGCTTTCCTTTTCAAGGCAAAGTACCCAACAGTTCTCCCTGTGACACGAGCGCACCCTCCCCAGCAGGCAGCGGCTCAGCTTGTGCCCGATTGTCGTCTGCTCGAACCACCTTCAACATCAGCAGGGTATCCAGCGTCATATCACTCACAACGTTATTGACCATGAGTTCGCGATCGCCAACTAGTAACCAGGTGCCCTCTGTCACACCACGCATTCGTCCGGCGTCAACACGGAAGCGCTGAGGCCCGTCTCGGCTCACCGTAAACACGCGAGGCAAACATTTGGTTGCATCGGTGAACTCCCCCGTGACCTCTGATACCCAAGCTGCAAGATCTTCTGGGTCTTGCTCCATCACCCACTCACCTGACTGAAACGCGCGGTATGCGCCGGTATTGACCAAAGCTTGAAAATTGCCCATCGGACTTCTCGCCGCTGGCTGCGCGAATGAGAGCGTAATCGCGAACTTCACGGGCTTGGACGTGGAAGAAATAACATAGAACAGCGACGACAGACCTGGATGGTTGATATAGAAATCATTCTCTTCGCGATCGTCTACGAGCATTCGCACAGAAACCGATACGGCAAAGTCCGGCGCAGGACCGTCTGACCAGTCTCCGACCAGCGCCCGACCATAAGTTGTATTCTGATAGCTGTCTGGCTTTGGAGCTACGGGCGCCAGCACACGGAA
The DNA here is from genome assembly GCA_963999395.1 of uncultured Halieaceae bacterium. Lineage (GTDB taxonomy): Bacteria > Pseudomonadota > Gammaproteobacteria > Pseudomonadales > Halieaceae > Luminiphilus. Next base: position 3,542 of record CAXEVD010000084.1, on the reverse strand, counting down.
GCCTTTAGCACCAAGACTGCGCTCCAGAGCCGACACCAGCAGCGCCTCCTGTTGCTGCTGTAACGTACTCTCGGACGCTTGCCTCATCGGGGGAGACGTCAATCGAATCGCTACTACGCCAGAATTGGGGCCCTGCTCTGTCCAAAGTTGGCAACGCGCCGCGTCAGAGACTCGCGCAGCCTCTAGAGACTGCTCTCCGCCCATGGCGTCCAAATAGCTCTCCACCTGCACACCTCGCACATCCGCCTCGCTGGAGAACATGGCGCGCTCATGCAATCGGCCTTGATCATCAATGTAGGCAACCCCTTTGACACGCGCCCCTGATTCCAATGCCGCATCCAGAGCGCGCTCCTTGAAAGCAGAAAGATACGCCGAGGCCTCTGCATCATTACTCAATGCCCCCGAGCGATCCTGTGACCAACCAGCTGGTGTCGTCAGGGCATAGGAGCCGATCAAGCAGATCGCTAAAAACTTCCCACCTTTCACGCGATATGCTCCGCCCTATCGGGACCTCGATGCCATTACAGCGCGCTCGAGGTACAGTACTCTAAGATCGTTAACGATACTCTTATCAAGCGACATTGTGACCTCATAAGTATCGCTACCACGGGGCTCAATTTGTACCAAATTGGCACCGTAAACAACGCCCTCTACGCGTGCACGAAAACTATCGCTGCGAACGACCATGTCAGCCACGGTAGTTGTGGAATCGAGGTACTGCCCGTACACCTGCTCCGTCAAGCCTCTGTAAGCATCGAGTTTGGCCGCGCGGATCGCCAGTAATCTCCGCTGGGCGGGGATATCGCTAGGCTGCACATCGATCACCGCGTAACCGGTAGCCGTCAGCGTATCCCGTCGCTCGACCATAGGTTCGACAAATGATGCGTCTTGCTCAAAATTCAAATAAGCCAACGTTTCCAGTGTTTCGCAACCGTTAAGTAACGCAAAAACGAGAAGTGCCGACCATCCAATGACTAATTTGCGCATTACGTTCCTCCAGGCTGCCGCCCCTCTACTCTCTAAAATCACATACGGAATGCAAACAGCTAATGCTGGGTGCGTTCTTTTCTGTCACGCTCTGTAGTGAGTTATCGGCCAATTCGGGCCGTGCTTTACCCGCGTCAGACGGGTTAGATAAGCCGAAAAGCATCCCGTCTGGCCAAAATTGGTACGGAACTTGCGTCTAATGTATTCACCAGCGCCTAAATTGGCATAAATCTAGGGAGGTAGCGGACTGTGGAAGCCATACTGTCAAATTTCCGACAGTTTTCCGACCGTTTTTCGTGGTTCAGCGCGAAAAGTGTCGGTGCGCCGACATTGGTGCTACTCATTTTGGCGCTCTTGGTGGTGCCATTACCTGCTTTTTTGCTCGACGTGCTGTTCACATTTAACATTATGCTGGGTCTGTTGATGGTGATGATCACCCTCAACACGCGGAAGCCGCTAGAATTCTCATCCTTCCCATCTGTCCTGCTAATCGCCACCCTGCTGCGGTTAGGGTTAAACGTGGCCTCAACCCGGGTCGTGCTTGTTGAAGGGCATACCGGCACAGACGCCGCAGGTAAAGTCATTGAGTCTTTCGGCGAGTTTGTGATTGCCGGCAACTATGTCGTCGGTTTCATCATTTTCCTGATTCTCATGATCATCAACTTCATCGTGGTGACCAAAGGTGCTGGCAGGGTATCGGAGGTTATCGCGCGCTTCACTCTGGATGCTATGCCGGGCAAGCAGATGGCGATTGACGCAGATCTTAATGCAGGGATCATCGATCAGGACACTGCCAAGCAACGCCGTAACGAGCTAACTCAAGAATCCGACTTTTACGGCTCGATGGACGGTGCATCAAAGTTCGTGCGCGGTGATGCCATAGCAGGCATTCTCATTCTGATTATCAATATCGTTGGCGGTCTAGTCGTCGGCACAACACAGCATGAACTGAGCCTGAGTGAAGCAGGGCGGATATACGTGTTACTGACCATTGGTGATGGTCTGGTCGCCCAGATTCCCTCTTTACTCTTGTCGCTCTCGACCGCGGTTCTGGTCACTCGGGTGACTACCGATGAGAGCATGACAGAGCAGGCGTCAAAGCAGGTCGCCGATGCCAATGGCGTATTCATTGCCTCTGGGATTGTGACGCTGCTGGGGCTCATCCCCGGCATGCCCCACTTTGTCTTCTTGCCTTTGGGTGCTGCTGGCATTGGTCTGGGCTATTACATCCGGCAGCAGGCAGCCGAGCAACAAAACGAGGCCGTAAACGCCGAGGCAGCCGCCGAGGTCGAACCCACTAACCGGGAGTTAGATTGGGAGGATATTGATCAGGTAGAAGTCATTGCGTTGGACATTGGCTACGGGTTGGTGCCGCTTGCCAATACGCAATCCGGCGGGCAACTGCTGACGCGGATCCGTGGCATTCGTAAAAAGCTCTCCGCCGAATTAGGCTTTTTGATTCAGCCGATTCGCATCAGGGATAATCTTGACCTCAAGCCGGAGGTCTATCAGATCTCGCTTCACGGGGTCGTCCGCGGCTCCGGTGACGTGCGTGTCGGAAAACTACTTGCGATCAACAGCTCGGATATGCCCGCGCCCATTGATGGGGAGCCGACAACCGAGCCCGCTTTTGGACTGGATGCGCTATGGATTGAGTCATCGCAAGCTGAATTGGCCCGAGGGCTGGGCTACACAGTAGTCGACGCACCCACAGCGATAGCTACGCACATAAACGCCGTCATTCGAGAGAGCGCCAGCGAGCTACTGGGCCAGGACGAAACACAGCAGCTGCTGGACAAGGTCGCTACTCGCTATCCAAAGCTGGTCAGCAGCCTAGTGCCAGATTTGCTGCCGCTTTCAACAGTGACACAGGTGCTGCAGAATCTTTTGGCTGAATCCGTGCCCGTTAAAGATATGCGCAATATCATCGACACGCTGACAGCGCACGCCAAAGAGAACCAAGACGCTAGCCACCTCACCTCGCTGGTGAGACCCAAGCTGGGCAGGCTAATTTGTCAGCCGCTCGTAGATGAGACCGGCACGCTGACGGTGATCACACTTGCACCTGACCTAGAAAAATTGCTCGAGAGCAGTCGCGCCGGGGCAGAAACCGATCACATCACGCTGGACCCCACGCTTGCCAACTCGATGATTGAAAGTTTGAGAACCGAAGCAGAGAAAATTCAGGATACCGGGACCGCCGCAACACTGGTGGTATCTCCGGGCTTGAGGAGCTGGATGTCTCGCTTTGTTCGCGTACGCGTGCCTGATCTGACGGTACTCTCTTACACCGAGATACCTGATGATCAGCGCATCCAAGTACAATCCAGTATCGGTGGAGAGACGGCCATCGAAGGGGAAACGGAGTAATAGATCATGCGACTTGAAGTAGTAGAAGCGCCAGACCACAGCGCTTGCATGGAACAGCTGAGAAGCCGGTACGGGGCCGACTGCGTGGTCGTGCACAGCTTTCGGGTCAAAGACCGTTACCGCGTTGTGGTGGCGCTGGAGACTGAATCTCCTCAAAGTGCTGGTCCAGCGGAAAGCGCAGTGAA
>CAXEVD010000083.1:0-6596 GCA_963999395.1 uncultured Halieaceae bacterium | reverse complement strand
CGATTCAGGACCCGCGCGAGCGGCCTACCGATAAACAGGCGCAGGCGGATCAAGCCCATGCGCGGTTCCAGCATCCGCGCTCGGACTTTCTGGCGTGGATCGCGCTTTGGCGGTACTACGAAGCGCAGCGCCAGGCGCTCAGTCAGAACCAGCTACGGAAGCTCTGTCAGCGCGAGTACCTGGCCTACATGCGCATGCGCGAGTGGCGCGAGATTCATGGTCAGCTGGTCATCGCCTGTCGGCAGCTTGGCTTTAGGGTGCCGCCACAACTCCCCGAAGAGGAGGCCTATGAAGCGATTCATCAGGCGCTCCTGACCGGGCTTTTGGGCAACGTCGCCCAGCGCGACGAGGGCAAGCAGTTCAATGCCACCCGCAACCGCAAGATTGTGGTGTTCCCCGGCTCGGGTCAATACAAAAAGCCGCCGCCGTGGCTGGTGGCGGGCGAGATTGTCGAGACCAACCAGGTGTATGCCCGCCAGTGCGGGGCCATTGAGCCGGACTGGTTGTTGCGCGTGAACCCGCGGGTATTGAAGCGGAGCCATTACGAGCCCGCCTGGCAGCGCCGCAGCGGCCGGGTGATGGCCAAAGAGCGCATCACGCTCTACGGACTCACCATCAGCGATGGTCGTCGAGTGAATTTTGGTGACATAGATGCCAAAACGTCTCGCGAGATCTTTATTCGTGACGCGCTGGTGACCGGCAACGTGATGAAGCCGCCGCGTTTCCTCAAAGAGAACCTGGCGCTGATGCGCTCGGTCGAGGAGCTCGAGTCACGGACCCGTCGCCGGGATTTGCTGATTGAAGAAGAGGCGCTGGTGCAGTTTTATGATGAGCGTCTGGGTAAGGACTGCGTGGGCATGACCTCGCTCATCAAATGGCTGAAGGCTGACCGCACCCGGGACGAGATGCTGCTGCTTAAGCGCGAGCAAATTCTGGTGCGCGACCCGGGCGCTGAGGTCGAGGCGCAGTTCCCGCCCACCCTGCACTGGCAGGGCGTTGACTACCAGCTGCGCTACCAGTTTGAACCCGGGCGCCAGAACGATGGCGTATCGATCACGATTCCCCTGCCGCTTCTCAATCGCGCGCCGCGCTATTTGTTCGAGTGGTTGGTGCCGGGATTACTGCGCGACAAATGCATCGCGCTCATCAAGGGTTTGCCCAAAACGCTGCGCAAGCAGTTTGTGCCCGCTCCCGATGTGGTCGATGCCGCACTGGTTGAACTCGCCGCAGAGGACAGCGACCTCTGCGCGGCCCTGAGCGTTGTGCTCAAGCGACAGCGCGGTGTGCAGGTTGGGCCCTCTGACTGGCAGCCGGCGCAGCTCGAAGACTTTTACCGCATGAATATTCGTGTTGTGGATGCCGAGGGAAAATTGCTTGGCCAGGGCCGCGATATGGCGGCCTTGGTCACGGAGTTTCGCACCAGAGAGTCTGCGACGGCCGCACCCCAGGCCGACTCGCCGGAGCGAAAAATTGTTGACCGTTGGGATTTTGGCGACTTGCCTTCGGTTTGGAAATCAAAGGCCGCCGGGCTCGAGGTGGTTGCCCACCCGGCGCTGGTCGCAGAGAAGGGCAGCGTTGCCGTCAAGCTCCTGGATTATCCTGGTGAGGCCGCACTGGCCCACGAGGACGGTTTGGTTGCGCTGGCGATCAAGCAGGCCAGTCAGGTGGTGAAGTCACTACGCAAGTCACTGCTGTCGGGGAATGAACTGGTGCTCGCGTTTGCGGCGGTAGAAATCGATCGCAAGGGGCTGGTAGAGGATGTGATCGCGGCGGCGGCCTATGAGTCGCTAAGAGCCATCGAAGCCCCGCGTTCTGATGCCGCGTTTAAAGTGTGGTTTGATGCCTTACGCAGTGACTGGCACGCCGAGGCTGTTGCACTTGGCGAGCAGCTGGCGGTGGCGCTCAAGGCTTGGAGTGCGGCGCGGACTGCCGCGGCTAAGTTGGGCAGTGATTATCAGGACAGTCAGCAGGACTGCTGGGCAAATATGCAGTCGCTGTTGTCGCCGAGTACCCTCCGCTATGCCGGTAGCGGGTGGCTGCGGGAGTACCCTCGCTATGCCAAAGCGGCAGAGCACCGGATCAGCCGTCTAAACGGACAATTCCTGAAAGATCAAAAGGCACTGGAGATGCTGATTCCGAGGCAGGACAAGCTTCTTGCCGCGGCGGATGGTTATCCGGGGCTTCTCAGGCTTTGCGCCGAATCAGATCAGTACCGCTGGATGCTCGAAGAATTTCGGGTGTCATTGTTTGCGCAGCAAATGAAAACGCGCCTTCCGGTCTCCGGCAAACGCCTTGATCAGCAGTGGCTGAAAGTGCAGCAGTGGATCGAGCACAATCCGCGGTGACCCCCTCAGAGCACCGACTGGACTGGTGACCCCAGCGGTCAATAGCGTTAAAGTAACCCGATCAGGCATGCTGGCGTAGCAATGAGCGTCAGCTAGACAAGGAGCCAAGAGAGCTCAGTATGATGCGGTACGCCACAATCCGTTTCCCACACTCCTTTGCGTCAATCGCGAAGCGGGCTGCCCATGTGTCTCTGGTAGCGCTTGCGCTCATGGCGCCTGTCGTTGAGGCGCAAACGCAGGAAGAGATCGACCCCTGGGAAGGCTACAACCGATGGATGTTCGATTTTAACGGCGACACCGACCGTTGGATAATCCGACCCGTGGCGAAGGGTTATGACGCCATCATGCCCGAGTTCGGTCGCGTCGGCGTGAACAACTTCTTCAGCAACTTCTATGACTTCAACGGTGCGCTGAACGCACTTCTGCAGGGACGGATCGAGCAGGCGGTAAACAACACGTTCCGCGTGGTTGCGAACTCGACCATTGGTCTTTTCGGTTTGTTCGATGTGGCATCGATGGCGGACATTCCGCGCTACGAGACTGATTTTGGCCACACCCTCTCGATCTGGGGCGTGCCTCGGGGCAATTTCCTTGTACTGCCGATCATTGGGCCAAGCACCGTGCGCTCATCCTTTGGTGCGAGTATTGATGCGTACATTTCGCCCTCTCGCCAGATGATGAATGATGAGGCCTACTGGGGTCTGCGCGCGCTTAACGTGCTCGATATTCGTGCCAGTCTGCTCGACGCCGAGGAGATCATGACCGGCGATCGCTACGTCTTTTTCCGCGACGCGTACCTGCAGAGCCGCGCTGTACTGGAAGCCGGTGGACAGGTCAAAGACGACTTTTCCGAGTTTGACAGTGACTGGGACGAGGACGAATTCTGATGCTTCGCCAGCAGTGGATTTAGCGCTGCTGACATGACTCAGGCGGGTTCGGTGTTGGTAGTCGATGATCAGGCGGGCCGCGCGTCTGCACTGGTCGCCGCATTGGATGACCCGCATCACCGCTACGAAATCACCCCCGAAGCCCCCGATATCGAGGCCGTGCTTGGCCCGGATAGCCCCTGGGACTGCGTGATCTGCCACGTGGAGTTACTCAATGTGTCCTGGGCCTCCGTGCGCCGCGTGATGCGCAATTTCGATGTGCAGGTGCCGGTGCTGGCGGTGAGTGACCACCGCGATATGGACAGCATGACCACCGCGCTCGGGTTGGGCGCGGCCAGTTTTTTTGTGAATCCCGCCGAGAAACCTGGCCTGGTCAGGCGGGCGATTGAGCGCAGCGTGCATCACCGGCAATTGCAGCGCGATCTGGTGGAGTCCAACGAAAGCCTAGAGCGGGCCAACACAGAACTCAGCCACTCACTCAGGATTCTCCAGCAGGATCAGGCGGCGGGGCGCCAGGTACAGAAAGCGATGTTCCCCGCGCACTCTCTCAAAGCGGGCGATTACTGGTTCAGCCATCGCATCCTGCCCTCGCTCTATTTGAGCGGCGACTTCACCGATTACTTCAAGGTGGGCAAAAGCAAGGTGGTGTTCTTTTTGGCCGACGTATCGGGGCACGGCAGCTCCTCGGCCTTTGCCACCGTGCTCCTGAAAAACCTGTTTGCCCGCAAGCGCTCGGACTACCTGCGACGCGACGACAAGACCGTGATTAACCCCATCGAGATGCTGGCCCTCGCCAATCGTGAGCTGCTCGAGCTCCACGTAAACAAGTACGCCACCATGGTGGTGGGCTGCCTAGACTATGAGGCGAACACGCTCCAGTACTCCGTGGCCGGTCACTTGCCCAAACCCGTGCTGATGACGCCGGATCGTATCGAGTACCTGCCCGGCGAGGGCATGCCGGTTGGACTGACCCCCGAGGCGAACTACGGACTCGAGGAGACGGCCCTGCCCGAGACCTTCATGCTGGTGCTGATGTCTGATGGCGTGCTGGAAACCATCGAGGCGGTCGACCTGATTGAGCGCGAGAAAACGCTACTTACGCGCTTGGGGGGCACGCTGGAAAAACCGGGTGACTTGATTCGCCGGCTGGATTTGGGCGAAGTGACCTCGGACGATTTGGCCGACGATATTGCAGGGCTCTTCGTGAGCCGGGGTGTGGGATGAGCGATTGCCGAATTTGTGCAGCCTCCAACGAGGGCGCCCATGTGCTGAAGCTCGAGGGCGACGTGCGTCTGACTATGTGCACTGCGCTGGACCAATACTTTCAGTCGATGTTTGCCGAGCCCGGTTTTATGAGCGTGTGGGTGGATGTGACCGAGGCCGACGGGCTCGATAGCACCACTCTCGGCATGCTCGCCCAGCTGGCGATTCAGACCAAAGAGCGTTTCGATTTTAAGCCCGCCATTTTTAGCACCAACCCGAGCATCGATCGCCTACTCGACACCATGGGCTTTGATCAACTCTTTGAGCGACGCAACGAGTGTTGCAACACCGACTCGATGATCACGGAAATTCCTGCGGTGCCCTGCGAAGAAGGTGAAGTAAAAAAACAGGTGCTAGAAGCGCACCGCACGCTCATGTCGATAAGCGATGAGAACGCCGATGCGTTCAAAGATTTAGTCAGCTCCCTTGAGCGGCCATAAACCGACCTAGCCGCCGCGTGGGCCTGCCTACCCAGATGTTTCGGTCAGCGCATAGACCTTGTCGATAATGGCCTCGACCTGCAGCTCGAGTGACGCGTAGTCCATCTCGGCCACCAGCTCGAGCTTGAGCTCGTGCAACAGCTCTATGACTTCTTTCAGTTCCGCTTCGTTCGACACCACTGCCTCTTCACCACGTCGTGGTCGGTAGTTAATGCAGATATGTTAAGTCACGGGCAGTACGTTTGATGATGGCAGGTGCCGACTGACGGAAGAAAACCGCTACAAAACCAAAACAGAAGAGGAGGGTCCCCGGTTGCCCGGTGACTCAAGCAATAAATTAATGGTTTGAGAGCTTACTGCATGGTTATAGGCGGAACTGTTAGCCGCTCTCAAGCTTCAAAGCTAAGCTCTCAGCTCTCAGCTCTCAGCATTAAGCCCTCAGCTGGCGGCAGCTGCGCGCTCGGGTGGGGTTGCTGCAAAGGCCATCGCCTCGAGCAGAATATTCACGTCTGACTCGGCTTTGTGCGCGTGCTCGCTGAGGTGTCGCCGGTATTGCCGCCCACCATACTGCCCCTGATACAGCCCCAGCATGTGGCGGGTCACGTGATGCAACCGCGCACCATCGGCCAGTTGCTGCTCGATGTAGGGAAGCATGGCCTCAATCGCGGCTTCACGATTCATGCTGACCGCATTACTCGCTCCAAACAGTCGGATATCGACCTCGCTGAGTAGCCACGGGTTCTGATAGGGCGCCCGGCCGAGCATCACGCCATCAACGTGCTTCAGGTGCGTATCGCAGGCATCTAGCGTTTCGATACCGCCGTTGATGACAATAGTGAGCTCGGGGAAGTCGCGCTTGAGGTGATACACCCAGTCGTAATTCAGCGGCGGGATCTCGCGGTTCTCTTTGGGCGAGAGCCCGTGCAGCCAAGCTTTGCGCGCGTGCACAATGAATACCTCGGCACCGCCTGAGGCCACCGTACCCACAAAATCGACGAGTTCCGAGTAACACTCCTGATGATCAATGCCGATGCGATGCTTCACGGTGACGGGGATGTCGCAGGCGGCGCGCATTGCAGAGATGCAGTCGCGCACTAAGGCAGGTTCGGCCATCAGGCAGGCACCAAAGCGGCCGTTTTGCACTCGGTCGCTGGGGCAACCGCAGTTGAGATTGATTTCGTGATACCCCCATCCCTCACCGAGCGCCGCGCACTGGGCGAGGTCAGCCGGCTCGGCACCGCCCAGCTGCAGCGCTACGGGATGCTCTTCGTCGTTAAAGCGCAAATGGCGCTCGACATCGCCATGTAGAAGCGCACCAGTGGTGACCATCTCGGTGTATACCCGCGCATGGCGCGTGAGGGTGCGCCAAAAGCGCCGGCAGTGCCGGTCGGTCCAGTCCATGCAGGGCGCGGTGCTAAAGCGCCAGGGGCTGTGGAGGTCGCTGTGAGGATTCAGATCTGTCACCCAGTGCCACCCGTAGGAAGTTGAAACGTAATGTGCCGTGTTGGTGTGTTGCGTCGCATTGCTCGCGGAGCTTGGTAGGATACCGCCTCCAGCCAAAATCCCCAGTCGCCGGCGCGGTCGGTGTTTGCGGCCTGCGCGCGCTGATCATTAATGACGGCGAGGTCAGTGGTCCCAGCATCCATGTGAGTGACCGTTTG
>CAXEVD010000082.1:0-6629 GCA_963999395.1 uncultured Halieaceae bacterium | reverse complement strand
CCACGACATCGTAACCGCCTTCCTCACGCAAAATGTGATCCAGTGCGCCCTCGATATCGTCGCCGACACAACGCACATCGAACGCCACGGAATCCGTGGCGTCGATGGCGTGTTGAAGCTCACGGGCGCTGTCCTCTGAACGAGTCAGTACCGTGAGCGCTGCGACATCCTGCCCCACAAAACCATTGCCGATCGCCGCAAGCTCATTGCGCATACTGTCGCCCACCATGACCACACGCTTGCTCTGAAGCTTGTTCAGGTCGGTCTGGCTTGGCGGTAACAGCAGCTCTCCCTCAGTCACGGAACGGTCAAACTTGAGTCCGCCTGAGGGGTGGAAGGTCTCGCCACTGACAATGTCATCAGCGAGGTGAAATACAGTAGACAGGCCAACCTGCTCATCAGTTGGCATCTTGTGCAGATGAAGCCGGTTCAGGATGCCGGATTCAATCTGCCCAGCCGACTTCTTCGACTCTGCTTTGTCAAAGAAAGGATCTGGTGCATCCACAAACGAGCCCATGAACGCGGTGCGTTGCTCGTCAGTCAGAATGCCGCCATTTACCAGGCGATCAACCAGCTTGCTGGCAATGCCCTCGTGCATGAGGAAGCGTGAAGAATTGCCCGCACCGCCCGCATCGATCACCTGACCTACCAAGCGCGACAGCGCCTTGGGCATGTCGATGCCTGAGGGCAGGTTGGCTACGTCGTTGGCTGCCAACGCCATGATGGTGTCCACACTCAGGCCTTCCTTGAGGTCACTGAGGATCGCTTTGTGCACCTGATTCAGGCGCTTGTTCTCGAGTACCAGACGACCGCGGCGGTCAAACAGACCGGGCGCGTCACCCAGGCCACGCAGTCGCGCACCATCGACGGGTCCCGGGGCGAGAGCGTTGATCTGGATCTCGGGTCCCAGGTGCCGCGACAGGATCTCGGCCAAGACCCGTTGGCCCGCTTTGGAGACCGCATAGTCACCCCGGTTGGGGTAGGCCACTGCGACGTACTTCTCACCACCGAAGTAGCTCGATACGTTCAGAATGGAGCCTTTGCCCTTGTCCTTCATCACCGGACCGAACTTGCGGATCAGTGAGTAGTTCGAGATCAGGTTGGCTTCCATGGTGCGGTTCCAGTCCGCCAGCGTCATGTCGACCACCATTTCTTCCGCGCCCGAGATACCGGCGTTGTTGATCAGGAAGTCGACATTGCCGAAGAGCTCGATGGAGCGGTCATACAGTGCGTCCAAAGCCTTGGGGTCACCCACATCAATGTCAGCCATGATGCTGACCCGCGTCTCGGCCTGCGGATAACCAATGCCGCGCAGCTCTTCAACAATTTCGTCCCGCGCTTCTTCCAGCTTGGCTGCACTTCGTGCACTCAACAGCACGCGACAGCCGGCAATCGCCAGATAGCGACCCAGCTGCAGACCGATGCCGAGGCTTCCGCCTGTGATTACCGCCGTTTTGCCTTTATGCAGACCGGGCAACACGCGCATCAGTGGCGTCGGCATGGATTCCTTACCGGTCGCGCGTTTGATGCTTTTTGGGATCCAAAGGTTGATCGGATCCATTTGCCGCACGCGGTTGGTCAGCGTGGCGGCCCAGTCGGCGGCGAAGGTCAGGTTGTCCTTGTCTTCACTGTCATAGCGCACCAACTGGTTGGGTCGCACGGCCCACTCCAGATCGCCTGCGTTGAGCAGGGTCTCGTCTTCGTGACGCCAGCCGCGGATCAATGCTTCGATGGAGGCGCGAATGACTTCATTGAGCAGGTTGCCCTGCGTGTCACTGCCGTTGGTCGCGTAGGTGATGGCCGGCGGCTCGCATTTGCCAAACCAGCGCGACAGATTACTGGCCAGCATGCTGGCGAAAGCAACCGGTGCCACCACTTCTTCGCGAACAAAGTTCTCGACGTCTTCGTCGGTAGCGCTGCAGAGCGAGTGGCCGTAGTGACCATTAGGCTTGCGCGGCAAAACAATCACACCGTCAAGACGCCCGAAGTGGTCGTCAATAAATTGCATCGTCCGATCCACCGATTCGCGCCGCAGCGGATCAAGGTGCGACAGCTGGATTTCGTCTAACCCTTTGGTTTGGATCAGTGTGCGAGCGTGACCGACGGATTCAAGCGAGCGGAATGCCAACAGTACGTGGGCACCACTGTTAATCTGACGCTCGGCGTAGGTCAGCGCCTGCTCGTAGTCTGAGCCCCCCAGAATCAGCACGACGTTGTTGGTGAGGTCTTCAAGGCGTTTATCTGGCCAGGACACGAGTTGTGAACGGCTCTGCGCCGGCACCTGCATGCCATTGGTGACCTCAACGTGGTGCCCGGACACCGCCGCGGACTCTTCAGAGGCCAGCCAAACAATACCGTTAGCGACGTCGGTCGGGGTCGGGTAGCGATACTCAAGACCCTCTTCGCCATTACGCGTGGTGATCATCAGATCGCGGAATTCCTGGCTGGTACTGCCAGGAGGGATGTTCTGTAGCTCATCCATCGTGGCGAAAACCGTGTCGATACGCTCTGACTCGATCGGGCCAGGGAACAGGGTATTCACGCGAATGCCGCGCTCTTCACCCAGCTCCAGCGCCAAGCCTTTACCCAGCGCGTTGAGGCCCGACTTGGGCACTACGTAGGGAATGCGGCCGTAATAGTGGGTACGCGAAAAGATTGTCGAAACGTTGACAATCGTGCCGCCATCACTCAGGTGTGCCGCTGCTGCTCGTGCCATATTCCAGGGTGCACCGAGCAGGTTCATGGCAGAGTCGAACATGGTCTGGTCGGACCCGGCCGCACGCATTTCCACATCAGTGAACGGGATATCACGCAAGGTGTACTTGGGGCCCGCGGCACCGGCGTTATTGACTAGGACGTCGAGCTTGCCAAAGCTGTCGACGGCGCGCGAGACGATGTCGCGACACACCTGCGGATCAGCACAGTCACCCACAATCGTGGTGATGTTCTCGGCGTCAAAGCCTTCCTCAGCGAGTTCCTCGACGAAGGCGTCGAGCTTGCTCTGGTCGCGGCCGGTCATGGTGACCTTGGCGCCTTCCCGAAGCAGATGGCGAGAGATGTAGCGGCCGATAGAGCCCGCAGCGCCTGTCAGGATGACAGACTTGTTTTCGAGTCGGCGTCCGGCCAGAGACTGCGAGACCACCGCATTGGAGAGATTGGACATATCGTTCATCGGAGTGCTCCGGCTGATCCTGTTTCGACTTTGGTAATCACTTCGCCGCGCTCGGCTGCATCACGCAGCGCCCAGGCACGATAAAGCTCGTCTTTGGTTTTGAGGCCCATACGCGGTAACGCATGGGTGACCACATAATTGGCACCGCCGTGGCGGTTCTCCCACATCGCCTGGTGAATCTCGGCGATGTCTTCGATGGGTCGCGCCATCGGCGGTAACACATCGATCTGACCGGCGGCGATGCGCTCCTGCATTTCGGCAAACTCACGCGCCGTATTGAGGTGCGTACCGCGAATCTCTGCACTCGGCATAATGATGCGACGCTGTCGCATCCACACCTGTGGCGCATAGAAGGTAAAGCGCTGTCCGCTGAGTTCCTCGGCATACACCACCTTGCCCACATTGGGCTTGACCAGTGAGGTGGCGAGGGCGAGGCCGTCGCGCCCCGCGCGCTCGAACACCACGTCGGGTAAGCCGCGCTTGTCGAGGGTATTGCGCAGGAAGGGCGCGATCGCTGAACCAATCGGCTTCAGCGTACGGTCCGAGAACAGTCGAACGGCTTCCTTAAACGCTTGCGACTCGGTGAACGGATTCGGCATTTGCGCGAAGGGCCCGGGCGGATCGTAGTCATCGCCCAAGCGACGCTCGATCTCCTCAAGGCTCACCACGCCTTTCACCTGAGCGCCAAAGCCGAGAGAGTTCACAAATTCACGCTGCGGTACGGTGTCCACCAGAACGGCGATCTGCGCGCCGCGCTGGCAGCCCACTTCAATGGCTTCGATCGCCACACGGTCGACAATGCCATCCTCGGCACCGGGTCCGTAAACGATTAACAGGCTCTGACCTGCGCGCAATCCGGCGCGGGTGAACATCTCGGATGGGCTTGAGCTGCCTTTCTTGCCCATGAAGGTAAAGCGGTAACCGGAAGACGCGCCATAGAAGGTCAGCACGCCACCTTCTCCCAGCGTCTGAAACGAGCGGGGGAAAGCTGTCTCGCCTGCGTGGGACACCACATAGTCGACGCTGCCACCCGCGGCGGCTTTCGTGGCCGCGACAAAGCCTGCACCCTTCGCTTCCCAGTTCGCCCACTCTGCGGGGTCATCGGGGACCGGGGTGAAGGCGTCTGCCCACTGCGGATCTTTACGGTCGACCGCGGCCCCGCCCACGGCTTCAACACGGGCGGCACGCTCGGCATTGGAGACCATGCCCACCACATCGAGTCCGCTACTGACGGCGCTGCGCAGGCAGTCGTAGCCGGTACCAGTTGATGCACCTTCAACAAACAGTCGCTTGTTTGGCTCGATATCGAGCGTGTGGTAGAGCGCCCGGTGAATCGTGCCCAATGTCAGGCCGTAAGAGCCCGCCTCTTCGAAGCTCAGGCTGGGCAATTTGGCGTGCAGCTGCGGGCCCTGTACCGTCAGGAACTGTGCGTGGCTACCGTCATTGCGCTCATAACCCTGAATGCGGAAGTCGGCCGCCATGGGGTCGAGACCCTGGTCGGGGGAGAGCAGCTCACTCTGACCCGAGTACACGGTGCAGACATCGCCGACTGACAATCGGCCTTCGGCGATCAACTCACTGCCGAGACGCACAATCATGGCTACGCCGCCGGAGCCTGTCACCTGGACATCGGCATCGCGCGCGTCAAACGGCGATACCGGGATGCCGGTAATGGCCCAAATGTCATTGAAGTTCATCTCCGAGGCCAAGACGTACACCAGCGCCTCATTGGGTTCCGGTTCAGGCGTCTCGAAAATGAGTTTGATCTCAGCGTCGACCGGGTCGCCATGGGCAGGCTTGCCGTCCTCGGCAGACTTCGGGACGCCGTAGCCATACTGATAACGCGGAATCGGTGTGACCCCGGGGAAGAAACTGGCTCCCATGGGCAGCAGTTCACCGGATGCCAGTAGCTCATCGACTTGTTCTCCGGAGGCAGTCGGAGAGACCTCGACATACTGGGTCGGCAACGGGGCACTGCGCTTTTCGAGGAACGCAGTGATCCCGGTAGGCCCGGATTCAGGATCGCAGACTGCCTCGGCAAATAGCTCAGCCTCGTGGAGTAGTCCAGCTGCCTGGCCTTTCTCCGTGCCCAGAGCGACGGCATCCAGCACGCGTGCTACTTGCTTTTCACGACCGCTGGCGCGAATTTGTGAAAGCGCCTGCTGCAGCGCTGGCTGCTCGAGGATGGAATCCGAATAAGGAATGGCCTCATCGCGCGCAGCGAGTGCCTTCTGGTGCTCTTCCTGTGCCGCGGCCAGCGGGCCTTGTTGGGCAAAGTAGTCGCGGAGTCGCTCCATTGCGATCTCTACTGGAGAGGCTGCGGCTTCTGTCACAACCTCATCTACCAGACCGCAGCCGATCGCCTCAGCTGTGGAGATATTGCGACCACTCACCATCAGACGGAGCGCTTCAGCCATGCCGGCTTCACCGCGGCGCCGATGGAGCTTGCGCACTAGCCGTTGCGTGCCGCCGTAACCCGGGAGCAGATTCAAATTGATTTCGGGCTGGCCAAACTGCGCGTGCTCTGCCGCGATCACGTAGGAGCAAGCCAGCACCAGTTCGTTACCGCCACCCAGTGCGGGGCCATTGACCGCCGCGATCACGGGTTTACCGAGTTGCTCCAGTGCAGCAAATGCAGCCTGTGCCGCGTTTGGCGGCGTGCGTGCCGACTCAAGCTCACCGGCCTCGCCGACCTCCAGCAGTTCCTTCACGTCGGCACCAGCAACAAAGGCACCGCGGGCGCCAGTAATCACCACTGCGTCCACGTCATCTTGGTGCTCAAGCTGTTGTACAACGGTGTGAAGCTCGTCGAGGGTGCGCTCGTTGAGCGCGTTGACCGGTGGATGGTTGATCACCAGAAGTGCGACCTTGTGGTTATCGTCCAAGCGGTGGGTTTCGACCCGCAGGTAACGCCAGGTCTGAATAATCTGCCGCGCCTCAGCCAGTCGGCCAAAGTCGCGCCACTGCGCGACCGCGCCCTGAATCTCTTCCACAGACTCGGGGTTTCGGAGTGTGGACAAATCGCCCAATGGTTGGTCGAGTAAGATGGCGCGCAACGTGCGGCGCATGTACTTGCCTGAGCGGGTTTCGGGGAAGGCCGAGACCACCAAGAAGTCAGAGGGTACCGCGGTGGCGCCTTTTTCGGTGCGCACCAGATTCTGCAGCCGCGCAAGATCCTCATCGGAAAGCTTGCGGCCTGCTGCAGCCACGAGGAACGCAACCGGGGTCTCGCCTTTTTCGTCATGGGGCGCGCCCACAACCACCACGTTACCGACCGGGGAGTCCTGCCGCAGAGTTTTATCGCGCAGGATCGCGCCTTCGATTTCCTCGGTGCCGATGCGGTGGCCCGAGACGTTGATCACGTCATCCGAGCGGCCATGCAGCGTGAAGGCGCCCTCGTCACCCCGGCGTGCATAGTCGCCCTGAGTGTAGGTGAGTTCGCCGTCCCAGCGCTTGA
>CAXEVD010000081.1:0-6641 GCA_963999395.1 uncultured Halieaceae bacterium | reverse complement strand
AGCTAGCAGCGCGATCTGCCGAAGAGGTGGTGTTACAGCATCTGAGCGCAGTGGCTACGCGTGACCCGGTTGCCATGACGTCGGACTATGCATTGGACGCTGTGCTGGCTCGGCCCAACTCGCAACATACCGGTTGGTCTGAGACCGCTGATTATTTTGAGACTGTTCCGACGCGGCTTATAGATCGCGATTTGGTAATTAGCGAAGTTAAAGCCATTGACCACCATCGTGCCGAGGTCGGCTGGGAGATAACGGGCGCCGAGGGTCGAGTGGCATCAGGTCGGGACGAATTTGTCGTGACCGAAGGCCGGATCACACAGCAACGCACGTCGCTGGAAAGTGACGATTTCTGATTGAGGCCGATGCTAGGTGCGTTAGAACGGACTGGCTCAGCGGCCTCGTCTGAGGCGCCTTGCTGCAGGGGTGAGTTGGTCGCCGGTGCGAGCGACAGATGGTCAAGTCTTGAGGCGACGACGGAATCCCAGCCGAGCCCCAGCGGTGGTTTAATCTGACGAGGGCGCAACCGTCTCAATATTGAGCTGGCCCGCGAGCCCCGCAGTACGGT
This sequence comes from uncultured Halieaceae bacterium, assembly GCA_963999395.1. Lineage (GTDB taxonomy): Bacteria > Pseudomonadota > Gammaproteobacteria > Pseudomonadales > Halieaceae > Luminiphilus. Next base: position 6,076 of record CAXEVD010000081.1, on the reverse strand, counting down.
GCACGCTGATCTCGGCATACGCTGGCAGTTGGATCATCTCAAACATGGCCGCGCGGGAGGGGTACATTGCGATTGCGACCTGATCCCACAACTCTTCTACTTCTCCCAGCATCAGCCGCTTCACCTCGGCCCCGAAAGTCAGTTTTCCTCCTACCTGAGTGATCACCTTTGCGACTTCAGTGGCGTAGAGCATGTAAGCCTCCCTACCCGATAGCGATGTTTCCCGGCCATCTTCGTACTCGGCATGCGCTTTAAATTTGAGCAGGTTCAACATGTAGATCGGTCCCGCGGCGTCGGGGGCAAGGAACCCCTCAATCTGTTCCGCGGTGGGCGTGACGGCGTTGTGCACTTGCATCGGTAGCTCCTGTGTCGTTTTGTCTTTGTGACTCGATCTTTCCAAATGCCCGATAGCTCGGCAAGCCTCGACCTATTCTCCCGATTGAATCGGGTATGCCGGGGTGTGATCGCCTCAATATAGTGGCATAATTTATGCCATAACTTAAGCGGTGAGCCTGGATGGCGCGACACAATGGAAATGCTTCGAACCCCCGATAGCCAGTTTCGACATTTACCGGACTATCCCTTTGAGCCCCATTACACCGAGATCGACTCGGGTGAAGGTGGCAGCCTCAGGATCCATCATATTGATGAGGGCGATCGCGCGGCGCCGATCGTGCTGTGCCTGCACGGCCAGCCGAGTTGGAGCTACCTCTATCGCAAGATGGTGCCGCTACTCACTGCATCGGGATTGCGGGTGATCGCCCCGGATCTGCCGGGGTATGGGAAATCAGACAAGCCCGCGGCGCGCGAGGATTACAGCTACCAGCGGCAGGTCGATTGGATGGGCCGCTGGCTGGAGGCCAACGATTTCGGCGACATCACCTTTTTTGGTCAGGACTGGGGTGGCTTGATTGGTCTGCGGATGGTGGTCGACCACCCCGATCACTTTGCCCGGGTCGTAGTCGGTAACACCGGGCTACCTTTGAACGCCGACCTTGAGCAAGACATTATCGACAAGGTCATGGCTTTCCGGCAGGACGGGCAGCGGCTGAGCTTCCGCGATATGGCCTTCGCTTTATCGCGTCTGGGGAGTGTGGTTGATGAGCCCGACGCTTTCCCTATGGGTTTCGCTCATTGGCAAAAATTCTGCTGGAATACGGTAGATATACCTGCTGGCTTTCTGATGGAGATGATGATCAATCGGCCTGCAGTCTGGAAGGTCGCGCCGCGCGTGCTACTGAATCAGCATCTGGGAACCGCCCTGCGTCCCATCACGCCATTGGGTCGCGCCTATGAGGCGCCATTCCCCGATGCCTCCTACAAAATGGGTCCGCGCGCCATGCCCAGCCAGGTACCGACTTTGCCCACCGATCCTTCGCTTGAGGCGCAAAAAAAGGCCTGGGAGTTTTTCCTGCAGTTCGACAAGCCGTTTCTCTGCCTGTTTACTGAGGACGACCCGGTGACACGCGGGGCGGAGAGAAGCTTTATCGGGCGTGTGCCCGGCACAACGGGGCTGCCACATCAGATGTTTCCGCGCGGCGGTCACTTCCTGCAGGAGTCTCGTCACCGCGAGCTGAGTGCGGCAATCAGTGAGTTGATAAGCTCGACCTAGGCGACCGACGTCAGAGCACGGTCACGCCCCGGAGGGGGTCGTCACCGCTGATCAGGTTGTGAAAAGCCTCCGCCAGTCGCTCGCTCTCGCGAACGCAGGTCTCCCAATACGCGACCCGGTCCTGGGGTGACATCACCCGAAAGTCGCCGCGGTCAGGAATCTTGCCATGTGGCAGTTGCGCAAGAAAAGCGTCGCTCGGGCACATCAGCACCAGCTGGCCGATCACTGATCGCTGGGGGGTTCGCCAGCGGAGCATCTTGTCGAACCAGCCCGGTGTCAGCCGGTCGCGAAAGTGGGGGTACAGCACCAACCCCGGTATTTGGTTGGCCTTCAGCGTGAAGTGGTAATCAATGATGCCCCCGTCCCAGAAAGGCCCGCCTGAGGCGCCGGGGATGGTGGGTTCGCACTGCATCAAAAAGGGGATGGCGCCGCTCGCTTTGAGCGCCGAGATTAAATTCAGCTCGTTAATGGCTGTGAGCTGAGTATTGAAGCCGTCGGCAAACGGCAGCGCGTTGAGCTCGCCATGACAAAACGCGACGCGATCGAACAACAACCCCAGTCCCTTGCGACTCACAGCGTTGCCGAGGGTTGCAGTCGCCATGCCCATACCCAGTTTCCAGCCGCTCTCTCCTCGCGCAACGCCCTTGGCGCGTGCGGTGACGATCGCATTGTGTAAGGTCTCGTGGTTACTAATCTGGCGCGCACCCCCTGGCCCTAGCGCTGCCCGCAGCATCTGCTCTGCGACCTCGCTGACCTCAATGGGCGAAGGCCGAGCGCAGCTGTATTCCTGATAGAGGTAGGCGTGCTGTAGTCGTGAGATCGCTGCGCCGGGATCATTGATACTGAGGCACGCATGGCGCCAGGTGCCGATCGAAGACCCCAACAACGTCATCGGTTCGCCTCGCTTCAGCAACAGCGCTTGACCCAGTACCTTGTCCAGCTCCGAGAGGATGAGCCACTTGGGGCCGCCCGATGCGCCAATCAGCGTGCTGAAGGGGGCTGCCTGCCAACCCTGCTCGCCGATGGTTTTGGCGGCCTCGCTGCCCATGTACACAGATAGGGCGCTTTGCATGGTTCCTGACCTCTGCCACACCGCACTCGAAGTGCGATTGTTGGCGTTTTGTCCACTTCAGTCTAATGAATTACGGTCATTTGCCCGTTTTTGGTCAAAATAGGCACGGTGCTTGCATTGTTAACCCTTGGGGCGCGATGCGGCGAGACAAATCCGTGGTGTCCTCGCGGGCTGAGTTTCAACTAACGCGCAAATAAAAGGGGGCACGTTATCAGGATGGATAGCGTGACATGAGGAACACTGATTTAACAAAGTGGGCGGAAAACATTATGGATGATGAACAAAACACCCGTGCGGCACTGCAAGCAGTGCTGGCGAGATTTATTCAAGAGGCGTCGTTGCCCGACAGCGTCGCCTTTAATTTTATGAGGTGGTATGCCGGCGTTACCGGGAGTCTGGCGCAACGCGCTAAAGCCGCTAACACCCTACCACTAGTGGGGTTTAGCGGGTGTCAGGGCTCTGGCAAAAGTACGCTGGTGGCGCTCATGGCTAAGGTGATGCGCGAGGTCCATGGCGTCTCGACAGTGGTGCTGTCCTTGGATGATTTTTACCTGACTAAAGCCGCGAGAGTCGCGTTGGCGCAGTCGATTCACCCGCTGTTTGCTACCCGAGGGGTGCCGGGCACCCATGATCTGGCGCTGTTGAATGAGACGATTGCCGCGCTGCGCCAACCCCCGCCCGGGGGCTCGGTGCCCATACCGGCATTTGACAAAGCCCTCGATGACCGCCCCGAAATGGTGCATTGGCGCCAAGTCAGTGCGCCTGTGCAGTTGATTCTGCTGGAAGGGTGGTGCGTTGGGCTCTCGCCTCAACAAAAGAGTGAGCTGGAGGCGCCGATTAACCCGATGGAGGCTGAACAGGATCCATCACGGGTGTGGCGAGGCGAGGTCAACCGGCAGCTCGCTACTGATTATGCGGATCTATTTGGCAAGCTGGATGCGCTGCTGTTGCTGCAGGCGCCCAGCTTTGATGCGGTATTCGATTGGCGCTGGCAGCAGGAGCAACGTCTATCCCAGCAGTTTCAGCAGGATCACCCTGACAAGCCCGACCCCACTATGACTCGCTCCGAAGTAGCGGACTTTATCCTGCACTATCAGCGCTTGACCGAGCATGGGTTGAAGACACTTCCCGATCGCGCTGACTTTGTGTGGGAACTGGCGACCGACCGTTCGGTAGAGCGCATGTGGTTGACGGAGGTCGCGGCATGAGCAGTGCAGTGATCTATACCGACCTCGATGGCACCTTGTTGGACCATCACACCTACGCCTTCGATGAAGCGCTGGAAACCATCAAAGCACTCAAGGATCGCGGCATCCCGATTATTCCCTGCACGAGCAAAACCCGCGCAGAGACGGTGAGTCTGATGCAGGCCATGGACATCGATGGCCCCATGATCATCGAGAACGGCGCAGCGATCTGGGTGCCGCAAGATTGGGGTCTCGAGCGCCCCGCTGGTTCAGCCAGTGACGCCGATGCCTGGTGCCACAGCTTTGGTCCCTCTCGCAGCATGATCCGCCGCCAGCTGGCTATTTTGAGCATCGAGTGGGGCAACCGTTACCAGTCGCTCTGTGACCTGTCCGACAAGCAGGTTGCTGCGGTGACGGGCCTCGATCTTGACGGCGCGGCGCGGGCAAAGCAACGCGAGTATTGCGAGACGCTGATCTGGTTAGGTACCCCCGCGGATCGCAAAACATTTGCCGAGCAGGTCGAGACCCTGGACATGCGGTGCCTGCAGGGCGGCCGCTTTGTTCATGTGCTGACCTCCGGTGGTAAGGCGGAGGCAGTCAGCTGGCTGCATCACAAAATCTGCAGGGAGCGACCCGGGTTCGATGGCGCGATCAGCCTTTCGGCGGGCGACGCTGAGAACGATGTGGAAATGCTCGAAGTGACCGATCTCGCGCTGTTGGTGCGATCCCCCGTGAACGAGCCGCCGACTGTGCGCCGTCAGGGTGGACTGGTGATCAGCGACACCGAGGGTCCTGCAGGTTGGGCCGAAGGAATCGAAGCGCTCATTGAGCGAGTGGAAGAGGAGGAAGACCCTGGCCGACTTTTATCAAAACGGCACGATCACAACGCTGCATAACCTGGGGGAGCGCTCCACCGCAGAGTTGGAGCAGGACCTGCTGCAGTTCAGTGAGCGACGCCCTCTGGGCTTGATACTGCCGTCGCTGTACTCGGAGATTGAGACGCCCGCGTTGCCCGCCATCATTCAGGAGCTGAAATCGGTTCCCTATCTCTCGCAGATTGTGATTGGCCTCGATCGGGCGACCCAGGATGAGTACCAGCACGCGCTCAGCTTCTTTGCCGATCTGCCCCAGCACCATCGCGTACTGTGGAACGACGGCCCCCGCTTAAAAGCCCTTGACGTGCGGCTGCAGGAGGCGGGTCTCGCGCCACAAGAACTCGGCAAGGGCCGAAACGTCTGGTACTGCATGGGCTTTGCATTGGCCACCGGCCGGGCGGAGGCGATTGCGCTGCATGACTGCGACATCCTGACCTACGACCGCAGCTTGCTGGCGCGGCTGATTTATCCGGTGGCCCACCCACTCTTTGGTTATGAGTTCTGCAAGGGCTATTACCCGCGGGTTTCCGAAAACAAAATCAACGGCAGGGTGTGCAGGCTGTTGGTGACGCCGATGATCCGCGCGCTAAAGCGCATCGTCGGCGAGTCGCCGTACCTCAATTATCTGGACAGCTACCGCTACATCCTCGCCGGTGAGTTTGCGTTCCGAAAGCGTCTACTCGGTGATCTGAGAATCCCCACCGACTGGGGTCTCGAGATCGGCGTGGTCTCGGAGGTCTACCGCAGCAACAGCAACAAGCAGATTTGCCAGGTCGACATCGCCGACAACTATGAGCACAAGCACCAGGACTTGTCGCTGGATGATCAGAACGCCGGCCTGTCGCGCATGTCACTCGATATCGCACGATCGCTATATCGCAAGCTGGCGATACAGGGCACGGTGTTCAATCAGGAAACGTTCAGGACATTAAAAGCCACCTACTATCGGATGGCGCTCGATTTGATCGAGACGTATCGCAACGACGCGATCATGAATGGATTGAGTTTTGACATTCACAGGGAAGAGGAGGCGATCGAGCTGTTCGCCGAGAACATTCTCGAGGCCGGCGTGCAGTTTTTGGAGCGCTCTTCCGAGGTGCCCTTTATTCCCACCTGGAACCGGGTATTCAGCGCCATGCCCGACATCTTTGACGAACTGGTCGCAGCGGTAGAGGCCGATCACGAGGAATTTGCTGCCGCGCCCGAGCTGCCAAAAGTCGCCCGGGGATGATCAGCACGCTATCCCAGCGGCTGCGGGAGCACCTCGCCGCGGTCTACTGCGATGCGGTGTCAGACGGCGCGCTGGACGGTTGGGTTGACCGGTTACTCG
>CAXEVD010000080.1:0-6678 GCA_963999395.1 uncultured Halieaceae bacterium | reverse complement strand
AGGGCATTCCCGAAAGCCATCAGCTGGAAACCATGGGCTGCGCCGTGCGCGTGCATCAAGCCCAGAATGAGAGTGGCAAGGTTCAGTTCATTGCCCAGGGTCTGCAACGGTTCAGAATTGTCCAGTGGCTTCGCCGTCGCCCACCTTATCTGGTGGAAGTCGAATACCCACAGGAGCCCGAAGAACCGGCCGACGAACTCAAGGCCTACACCCTGGCCATCATCAGCGCCATCAGGACGCAGCCCAACAGGCCGCCCGCCAACATACCGCCCAGCGAGGTCGCACCGAGCCCAAAGCCCACGACAACTGGCGCCAGTACAGCAATCGCACCGGGGACCACCATCCGCTTGAGCGCAGCGGTCGTTGCAATATCCACACAGCGCGCGGTGTCCGGCTCGGCGTTGCCTTCCAACAGGCCCGGAATCTCTCGGAACTGGCGACGAATCTCGTTGATCATGTCAAAAGCCGCATCGCCCACCGCTGTCATGGTGATGGAAGCTATCAGGAAGGGAATGGTGCCGCCGATAAAGATACCGATCAGCACTTCCGGATCAGACAGCTGCAAATCAAAGTCCGGGTTGTTGATCGTCACGGTCTCGACGAACGCCGCGATGATGGCCAGTGCCGCCAGCGCCGCAGCGCCAATGGCAAAACCCTTACCAATCGCCGCAGTGGTGTTACCCACTTCATCCAGACCATCGGTGATTTCGCGTGTGTCAGCGCCCATGCCGGCCATCTCAGCAATACCGCCTGCGTTGTCAGCAACGGGGCCGTAAGCATCGATTGCCATAGTGATGCCGACAGTAGCGAGCATGCCCACCGCGGCGATACCCACACCGTACAGTCCTGCGAGATTGGTCGAGACGAAGATAATGGCAGCCAGGAACAGTACCGGCGCCACGACTGACTGCATGCCGACCGCGAGGCCAGTGATCATGACCGTTGCCGAACCGGTTTCACCTGACTTGGCGATGGTCCTCACGGGCTTACCACCGGTGTAATACTCGGTGATGAGGCCGATGGCGATGCCGCCCACAGCACCCGAGACGACCGCCCACCAGATGTTCTGTGAGATGCCCATGTTCTCTGACAGGAACCAGGCCATAACAATGAAGATAACCGGGGCACCCAGTGTGCCACTGCGCAGCGCCGCTTCCGGTGCAGCAGAGGAGCGCGCACGTACAATCACAATGCCTGCAACAGAGGCGAGCAAGCCAATGCTGGCGAGGGCCAGCGGGAAGGCCATCATGGCGCTTTGCTCAGCTGCCGTTATTGCCATAGTGGATGCGATCGCAATGCAGGCGATCATGGAGCCGCAGTAGGACTCAAAAATATCGGAACCCATACCGGCGATATCACCGACGTTGTCGCCCACGTTATCGGCGATGACGCCCGGGTTACGGGGATCATCTTCGGGGATGCCCGCTTCGACTTTACCGACCAGGTCAGCACCGACATCGGCTGATTTAGTATAGATGCCGCCACCTACGCGCGAGAAGAGTGCTACCACTGAACCGCCCATGCCAAAGCCGTGGATCGCGTGAGCAGTATGGGGATCACCACCGAAGTAGTAGTAGAGACCGCCGAGCCCCAGAAGACCCAGTGACGCCACGCAGAGGCCCATGATTGAGCCGCCGTAGAAGGCAATGTTAAGCGCCGACGCCGCTCCCTCGGTGTTGGCTGCGACCGCAGTCCGGACGTTAGCTTTGGTGGCTGCGTACATGCCCAGATAACCCGCCGTGGCCGAAGAGACTGCGCCCGCTACAAAGGCGATGGCGGTATTGGTACCAAGCGGAGAGACCAGGATGCCCACAATCAAGACTGCAGCGAATGCCAGCAGCAGCTTGTATTCACGGTGCATGAAGACCATGGCGCCGATATGGATCTGCTCGGCAATACCGCGTTCTTTTGCTTCGCCATCAGAGGCGCGAGACATCACGGTGTAAATCACGAACGCAATTGCGAGTCCGACCACCCCAAGAATGGGCGGCAACATCAGATTAAAGCTCATAGGAGTTCCTGGTGAGTACGGTTCAAAATTCGGTGGGGCGCAAGTCTAACGACCGGCTGGGTCCCTATCAATGGCATTGTTATGCGTTCTCATACGCGATCAACGCTGAAGTCGTTCACTTGGCGTCAGTCGGCGGAGGAGATGGCCTTCATGCCGGTCATATAACCACGCAGTCTGGCGCCCACGACCTCAACCGAGTGCGCGCGGATTTCTGCGTTGACGTCGATCAAACGCCGGTTATCCACCGCGTTGCCGCCGGTCATGCCCGTGCCTATCACGTCTGCATCAAGACCTGCGACAAATGCTTTGAGGAGCGGACGCGCGGCTTGATCGAACAGGTAACAGCCGTATTCAGCGGTGTCCGAAATAACGACATTCATCTCGTATAGCTTTTTCCTCGCAATGGTATTGGCGATGAGCGGTGTCTCATGAAGCGATTCGTAATAGGCTGACTCTTCGATAATGCCCGCAGACACCATGGTCTCGTAGGCCAACTCCACTCCGGCCTTGACCATTGCCACCATCAAAATGCCCTGGTCGTAGTAGGTCTGCTCGTCGATGGCGTCATCAGTAATGTCTTGCATTTCAAAAGGTGTGCCATTGGTTTCAGCGCGCCATTTCAGCAGGTTGGCATCATTGGCCGCCCAGTCGGCCATCATGGTGCTGGAGAAGTGGCCCGACATGATGTCGTCCTGATGCTTTTCAAAGAGCGGGCGCAGGATGCCCTTCATCTCTTCGGCTAAATCAAAAGCGCGGATCTTGGCCGGGTTAGACAGGCGATCCATCATGTTGGTGATGCCGCCTTGCTTCAGGCCCTCCGTGACCGTCTCCCATCCGTACTGCACCAATTTGGCGGCATAGGCGGCATCAATACCCAGCTCCACCATACGGTTAAAACACAGCAGTGAGCCGGTCTGCAGCATGCCGCACAGGATGGTCTGCTCACCCATCAGGTCAGACTTCACCTCTGCAATAAATGAGGACTCCAGCACGCCGGCCCGGTGCCCGCCCGTGCCTGCCGCATAAGCTTTAGCGAGCTCGAGGCCCTGACCTTGCGGATCATTCTCGAGGTGCACGGCAATCAGGGTCGGCACGCCAAAGCCACGCAGGTATTCCTCTCGTACCTCAGTGCCCGGGCACTTGGGTGCCACCATGATCACGGTGAGATCTTCGCGGATCTTCATGCCTTCTTCGACGATGTTGAAGCCGTGGGAGTAAGACAGACACGCGCCTTGCTTCATCAATGGCATGACCGACTCGACCACGTTGGTGTGCTGCTTGTCAGGCGTTAGGTTCAGCACCATGTCGGCCTCTGGGACCATCTCTTCATAAGTGCCAACCTGAAAACCTGCCTCGGTGGCTTTGACCCAGGAGGGGCGCTTTTCTTCGATTGCTTCTTTTCTCAGTGCGTAGGCCACGTTCAGCCCGCTGTCGCGCAGGTTCAGGCCCTGGTTAAAGCCTTGGGCGCCGCAGCCAATAATCACGAGTTTCTTGCCTGCCAGCGGCTCCACGCCCGCCTCGAATTCAGCCGGGTCCATAAACCGGCACTTGCCCAGTTCCTGAAGCTGGGTGCGAAGCGGAAGGGAGTTGAAATAGTTACTCACTGGCGTGTCCTCGATTGGGGCCCGAAAAAAGGGGGCGTATTGTGTCGGACATCGTGTCCGGGGTAAACGCCACTGGTACAATTAATTGAGAAGCGCCGTAGAGGCGAAGGAGAGCAGTGAGTATGTCGTCAACAGATGAGACATCGGATAGCGATGAGTTGGAGCGCGCGGCGGGGCAGATCGAGGCGCCGCTGGCTAGCCTGGTGGGAGACTATGAGGAGTCTCAGTCTGACTCGCCCACAGAGGCCAAGGGCATTTTCCTGCTCCCCAACCTGTTTACCTCTGGCGCGCTGTTTTGCGGGTTTTACTCAATCATTGCTGGCATGCAGGGTGACTTTTATGCAGGTGCCGTAGCCATTCTCGTTGCCATGGTATTCGATGGCCTCGATGGTCGCGTCGCTCGGCTCACCGGCACCAACAGTGCATTTGGTGCGCAGTATGACAGCCTCGCCGACATGGTGAGCTTCGGTGTGGCCCCCGCTCTGCTGACGTTCAACTGGGCGCTCACCGGTCTCGGGAAAGTCGGCTGGGTCGCGGCCTTCATCTATACCGCGTGCGTTGCGCTTCGTCTGGCGCGCTTCAATGCACATAAAGAAAACGACGACACAACGCACTTTACCGGCCTTGCCAGCCCGCCCGCCGCCGCGACAGCGGCCTGTCTCGTTTGGATGGGTCCGACCCACGGGTGGACGGGGCCCGCTTTGGACTGGGTGCATGCGTTGCTGCTTACAGCACTGGGTTTCCTGATGATCTCGCGCTTCCCGTATTCCAGCTTTAAGAGCATCAACTTTGATCGACGGGTGCCTTTCGTCAGAATGCTGTCTATTGTCGCGGTGCTCGGCCTGATTGCGCTCGATCCGCCGCTTGCGATTTGGAGTATGGCTGTGGTCTACGCCCTGTCGGGACCCGTGCAGTATCTCCGCCAACCGAGAAAGGACAGCCAGGAGGGCGCCTCGCATCATGAAAAAACGGACTTACACTGACCACAGTATTGCCTCTTCAGACATCACGCCCGAGCAGGTCTTCCTCAATCGCCGTGCCCTGATCAAAGCCTCAGCCGGCACGATGGCGGGCGCGCTGGGTGCTCCGTCTATTGCCGCTGCCCAAGCCAGCGCGCGAAGCGCCTTGAGCTTCAGCCCGGATGCCGATCGATCACTGGTCTATGAACAGACGCCCTACGATGCGGTGACGACTTACAACAACTTTTATGAGTTCGGTACGGACAAGTCTGATCCCGCCCGCCACGCTCATAATATGACGACCGATCCCTGGACTGTGAAGGTTGGGGGCTTGGTTAATCAGCCAGGGTCGCTACATGTAGAAGATGTGCTCTCCGAGTTTGATCTTGAGGAACGGATCTATCGGTTTCGCTGCGTCGAGGCATGGTCGATGGTGGTGCCCTGGGTAGGCTTCCCTCTGGCACAGCTCCTGAAACGATTTGAGCCAAAAGCCGAAGGCAAATTTGTTGAGTTTAAAACCCTTTACCGGCGGGGAGAGATGCGCGGTACTCGTTCGTTTACTAGCATCATCGATTGGCCCTATCGAGAAGGGCTACGCATGGACGAGGCACTGCATCCGCTGACCCTTGTGGCGGTGGGTTTATACGGCAAAACCCTGCCCAATCAAAACGGTGCTCCGTTGCGGCTCGTAGTTCCATGGAAGTACGGTTTTAAGAGCATCAAGTCGATCGTGGAAATCAATGTCACCGCAAAGCAACCGAAAACAAGCTGGCAAATGCTGCAGCCCAGCGAGTACGGCTTCTACGCCAACGTGAATCCGGAGGTGGACCATCCGCGCTGGTCCCAGCGCTTTGAGCGCAAGCTGCCTTCCTCTATTTTCAAGCCCAACCGGGTGCCCACGCTGCCATTCAATGGCTACGAGGAGCAGGTGGCAGGCCTGTATCAGGGCATGGATCTGCGCAAGTTCTACTGAGCCGCCGAGCATATCGGCCTGCGACGATTAATCGAGGCTATCCGTGTTGACCAGACTGACAGTGCCGCCGTGGTGCGCGACGCTCGCAGTGGTCACGCTTTGCTTGCTGCCCCTGGCACAGCTGTCTTTTCAGCTGGCATCTGGAGACCTCGGACCCGACCCAGCCAAGCGGCTGATGCAAGGCACGGGCGAGTGGGGCCTGCGCGGGCTGGCGATTGTGCTGCTCGCCGGACCGTTGGCCCAGAGGGGTTGGCGGGGTTTGTTCCGTTACCGGCGTGTTCTGGGGCTCTCTCTGTTCCTCTATGTCAGCCTGCATCTTCTGCTCTTTGCTCAGGTGTACGTTGGCTGGAGCGGGGCGTTACTGGTCGAGGAGCTAAAAGAGCGGCCTTATGTCCTCGTCGGGTTTTCGGCGTGGCTGGCTCTATTGCCGCTTGCGCTCACTTCAACAGACCGTGCCCGGCGCTCTCTTGGCCGGCGGTGGCGCCAGTTGCATCGCCTTATCTACCCGGCAACGGTATTGGCGTGGCTGCATCTGTTTTGGTTGGCGCGCTCCGATGTAGGTGAGGCGCTCGTCTATGGCGTGGTCTTTGCGGCGCTCCTGCTATGGCGATTACGCCGCGCTCAAACCCGATCTCGTTGACGTTACAGGGGGGTAGTGGGCTGATGCCCCAAACTGCCCGAAAATACCGGATTCACTGCCTTGCGGCCGGCTTGGGCTGTTGTTAAGATCGCCGCCCCGCGAAGCAGTTTCGACCCCGTTTCTGCTCCCGCTCCCGGCCCCAAAACTTTTTTTCGAAAAAGGCTTGCACGGCTTCAAGCGGTACGTATAATGCGCGGCCTTGGCGGGGGTAACCCCCCCGGTCAGAAACCTGCCCGAGCGGCAGGTTTGTTGCTTAAAAATCAGATAAAGACAGATGTGTGGGCACTTGTTGGGATAGTTTTCACTAACTATTCAGACACAACAAGTGACCATTGATTCAATGATTTCGAATTGTGTCTGAGCTGAGATTTTGGATGGTAAAGCAAGCTTTGCGTAACCATCTCCTCTTGACTTCGGTCAGAGGTTAAAGATCTTCAACTGAAGAGTTTGATCATGGCTCAGATTGAACGCTGGCGGCAGGCCTAACACAT
>CAXEVD010000079.1:0-6683 GCA_963999395.1 uncultured Halieaceae bacterium | reverse complement strand
GTTGCCAACATTTTGCATAGTTTACTCATGTCACTCCCTCGCTTCGCTGCTTGGCGTGTTTTGACTGCCCAAGCGCACTCAGGTGATGTTTCTTGCTGAAGTATACATCTTTAGGGAGGGGGCAGCAGCGGCCGCCAGCGTGGCCAGTAGCACCGCCCCCAGCATCAGTGCGGCCTCGGGCGTTAACAAAGTCGCGTCCAAATAGAGACCAAATCGCGAGAAAACGGCGTCTCCGATCATGAACAGCGCCACATAGAGGCTCACTCCCCCCAACAGCATGCCTAACAAGCAGAGGATCATGGCCTCCATTTCGACGAGACAAAAGAGATAAAAGGGACTGGCGCCCATCATGCGCAGCAGATGAATTTCCTGGCGTCTCTCGCGAATAGAAGCCAGCAGCACGGCACCCATACCGAGCACCGCTGCAAGCAGCACCAGAGCGGAGATCAATCGCAGCACGTTTTCAAACATGCTCATCATCTGCCACAGCTCAGACAGCGCAACGCCCGGCAAAATAGCCATCAGTGGCTCCCCTGCGAACTGATTGATCTGGCGTTGCACATTGAAAGTGCTCATTCTCGACTTCAGACCCAGCATAAAGGCGGTGATGCTCTCTGGCTCTGAAAAGTCGGTGTCGGGCGCATTCCCCGGTGCAAATGCACCAATCGGGACCGTGGACCCACCTGCATGCATTGCCTCAATACCCTCTAACCGCACATGGATGGTCTGATCGACTGGCGTGCCGGTGGGCGCCAGAACTCCTACGACAACGAATGGCTGATTGTCGTGCTTGGTGAAACTGGTGCTCGCCAAGCCATGCGCAAGAATGATCTCGCTCCCCACGGAATAACCCAAAGCCGATGCCACCTCTGAGCCCAGTACGGCGTCGAAAGTCTCCTCAAACGTTTCGCCTTTGAAAAATGCCAGGCTGCGCTTTTTCCCAAAGCTAAAGTGCTCGAAAAAGGCCTGCGTTGTGCCGACGACGCGGTAACCCTCGTGAGAGTCACCCAGTGAAATGGGAATTGCCCAAGCGACATCATCGGAATCCGCAATCTCACGATAGGCCTGCCAGCTGATGTTGTCTGTGGGGGAGCCGATGCGGAACACGGAATACAGCAGCAAGTTTAATGAACCAGTCTTGGCCCCAACGATCAGATCAACGCCGGATACAGTGCTGGCGAAGCTATCGCGAGCTTGTTGGCGGATCTGCTCGATTCCGAGTAGCACGAAAATGGCGACGCTGATGGCCATCAGCGTCATCACCGCTGAGCCCTTGCGACTCAGTAAGCTCTTCACTGCCACTTTCAAAAACATGATTCAGCAGGGCCTTTGTGTGATGTTGGACAGTGCCTCGAGGCGGGTGAAGTGTTCCGCGAGTGCCATGTCGTGACTGACGAATATCAAGGTCATATCGCGCTTGGCAATCAGCTCCATCAACAGTGCGAGGAAGTTATCCCGGTTTTCGCTGTCAAGAGAGGATGTGGGCTCGTCCGCAATCAAAAGTGAGGGTGAATTGATTAAGGCCCGCGCGATTGCCACTCTTTGCTGCTGGCCCATGCTGAGATTGGACGTGGGTTTGACCCAGTCACTCTGCTCAATCATCAAGGCGCTGAGGAGTGCGGTGGCCTCGTCCCGCCACTGCGCATTGTCGCCAGCCGAAAACGTGCTCGCCAGTCCGATATTGTCGATGGCATTCAGGTAAGGGATCAGATTGAAACGCTGGAAAACGCAGCCAATGTTGTTTGCTCGAAACTGGTCTCGCTTTTTGGCGGACATTTGGTCCAAGCGCTGGTCCAACACGCAGACGTCTCCACGGGTGCACGGCAGTAGTCCGCTCATGATATTGAGCAGTGTGGTTTTGCCGGCTCCCGAAGGGCCATGGATCAGAACGCGTTCGCCACGCTCGACGCCCCACTGCCCAATATCCAGCAATTGCCTTTGGCTATCATTGCTGTAAGAAAATTGCACTCCAGTCAGCTGGACAGCCATGCGTGTTGTGCGGTCAGACGACCGTCCTCCTGTCTTACAGGGAGAAAATGATACCCTATTAAACCGATTTCCAATGGTTAGATATGCTGGGCGAAGAGGGTTTGAGGAACGTTCTGTGAAGGCAATTTTGAAAGCATTGTTTTGGGTGGGGTTGTTGCAACTGGCGATCGCAGGCCATGGCGCTTGGGCACAAAATGACGCAGTGAGCGCTGAGGATAAGACCGCTTTCACGACCGTCGAGTGGGCCGACCTGATTCCCCCTGATGTTTTAGAAATCCTGCTGAACCCGCCCAGCTATATCGCCGAGATTGAAGACGGCTCAGCTGAGGACCAGATCACCAGTCAGATGAAAAATACGCTGGCCGAAGAAGAGGAAGACGCGTACCGGCGCGCGCTAGCATCAACAGATGTGAACCCGGCGATGGACGGTCAAAAGATCCGCATCCCTGGTTTTGTGGTCCCGCTCGAATTCGATGAGGATCAGACCATCAGCCAGTTCTTTCTGGTGCCTTATTTTGGCGCTTGTCTGCACATGCCGCCGCCGCCACCTAATCAAATTATTCTGGTAGACGCGCCTGAGGGCGTACAGATGTCTGCACTCTACGAGCCGTTCTGGTTGGAAGGTGAGGTGAGTACGGTTGTCACTGAGAATGACATGGCCAAATCTGCGTATGCCATGCAGCTACACAAGCTGTCTCCCTACAGCGAGTGACGCTCTCAGTTTTGTAGATTGACCGAAGGGGACTGTGGTGTGGCCTGCCCAGCACCCTGACCCCAGTCTGCTACCCACAACACATCGATTCTCTCTAAGCCGAAGGGCAATCCATCGAGGTTGAAAACGATTCGCGTCAGTGCCTCTTTGTTTTCACATTCAAAGGTATAACTAGCCGACACGTCGCTATGGGAATCAGCGTTGGACGCGTCTCCGTCATCGTCGTGATCATGATGCTCATGCGCGTGGTTATCTGAAGTACTCGCATGACCCTCGTCGTGGTCGTCCGCATGGTCCTCAGCGTGGTCGGCATGTTCCTCTGTATGTTCGTCATCGCCCGCGTGGTCCGCTTGCTCATCCGAATGATCGGCATGCGCCTCCGGCTGCGATGGGGCGTTGCCAATGCCTACTAGCGAGGAAACATCAACGGTTGCGTCGATCAGTTCACAGGAGTTGCCCTCTAGCGAAAATAGATCACGCGGCGCCATCAGAATGGCCTCTGCGCGCGCGACGGCCGCTTTTTGCTCCTCGGTGACGGCAGCCGTTTCAAAGCCCACCAAGCTTTGTGCCGGGGCGTTGAAGATAACCTGCACGTCTCTACCTTCGGAGGACAAAAGTAGTTCGGCAGCCCCATGCTCATGTGCACCCCCTGCGGCCCAGGCGGTGCCGCAGCCACAGGCGACTGCGCTAAACATTAAGGGGCGCAGCGGTTTACAAACGCGTGCAGTGCTCATGGTGTGTCTAGCATGCATGGGCGACCCTACAGAATTTAAAGTTCAGTACATGACTTAAAGCAACGATCCCCGACCCCAAGAGGGTGCCGGCAGTCTCGAGTGACTCGCCGCCCATGCCGTGGGCCAAGAGGGCCGAGAAACAGAGAAAGCAGATTCCAGTGACTCCCACAGCAACCACCGTAAGATTTCGGTGCACGCGGCACCCGAGAGTCAGTGAGAAAACGCTGATAGGGATAATGAGAAACAGTAGGCCGAGATGAATGCGCTCATCCCCAAGACCCGAGAGTGCGCCGGAAGGGAAAAGAGCCAACAGTAACGGCACCATCAGGCAATGCAAGGCACAAGCAAGGGAAAGGCCGATAGCCGCTTTGTCGCCTGATTCTGTTGTGAAAAGCTGGTTGATCATGATGTAACTGCCTTACCTTCGCTTTGCTCACACTGTGCGCATCGACCTTTAATTTCCAGCTGTGGGCTGATTGCGCTGAAGCCAGCAGCGCTGGCTGCAGTCTGAAGCGCTTTAACTGCATCCTCGCAAAGATTGATTTCCTCGACATGACGGCAGCTGCCGCAGATCAGGAATTGCGATTCATCGTGTTCATGTGAGCATGAGATGTGTGAGCAACACACATACTTGTTCGCGATTTCTAATTTGTGAATGAAATTTTGCTCTTGGAAGAGGTCCAGTATTCGGTACACGGACATGGCAGGCATGTTGCTGTCGCTATCGGCATTGCATCTCTCCGCGATTTCATAGGCAGAGAGGGCGACGTCGGCTTCGATCAGCACCGACAATACCTGCTTGCGTCGCTTGGTGAATCTGATGCCCCCCTGAATGCATTTTTGCTCAGCGGCGGACATCACAGTCTCGTAGTCAACCATGCTCATGGGTGTTAGACAGGTTCAGGGTTACTCAAGGGATCGATACAATATATCAATTAGGGCGAAATGTGCATGCTTGAGCTTGTGCCGAGCTCTAGTTACTCATGCACCAGTTTTCATCAGATTGCTTCCGACTTTGATAGGCTTACGCCATCGGTCGGAGAATTGTCATGATGAAAGCCGCTGTATTCGAGGGCCCCGGGCGGCCACTGGCCGTCAAAGATGTGCCCACGCCAGAGATTGGCGACGCCGAGATGTTGGTCAAGGTGCGACGCTGCGGCATCTGCGGCACCGATATCCACGCCTCTCGAGAGGGTCCTTTTATGGCGCCCCACGGAACTGTCTTTGGACATGAATTTGTCGGCGACATTGTCGAGGTTGGCGCGGCGGTACCTGGCGGACAGTTCGCACCGGGTGACCGTGTGACCTCGTTGCCTTTCATTGGTGAAAAGACCATTGGCCTGGGTGAAATCTCAGGCGCGTACTCAGAGTACGTCAAGGTGGGTCATGAACTCGTACTGAAGATCCCCGAGAGTCTGAGTGACGACCACGCCGCACTGATTGAGCCGCTGGCCGTGGGCTTGCACTCGGTCAAGATGGCTGAAGGCATTGCGGAGAAAGATGTGTTGATTATTGGCGCCGGCCCAATCGGATTGGCCTGCGCTATATGGAGCCGTTTCCTGGGGGCGCGCTCAGTCGTCCTGAGCGAGATGGCGGCCGCGCGACTGGAAATGGCGAGCAAACTGGGGTTCACGGATTTTGTTGACCCGGCTGGCGATGTAGGCGCGCAGTTTCAGACCCTAACCGGCGCGGCACCAGCAGTGCAGCTTGAGTGTGTTGGGGCCCCCGGCATGTTGCAGGCCTGTATCGACCGGGCGCCGGCCAAGGGTGTCATTATGGGGATCGGCGTCTGCGACCACCCCGATGAAATCATCCCGCTGACGGCTTTTGTGAAGCAACTGCGCATCCAGTGGGCTGTGGGCTATGACAAGGAAGACTTCCAGTACGCCATCGACATGATGGTAGCGGGGCGGGTTGACGCCAGCGCCATGATCACCGACGTGGTTGGCCTGAATGAAGTGCCCGACGCGTTCGAAGCGCTGCGAAGCCCCGCTCATCAATGTAAGGTCCTTATCGACCTGACACGCTGAGTGTGCCCAGTATAAGTATCGCCACCTTAGGTGCTGTCCGGTTGGCGCCTGGGCGCCGCCCTCTGGAAAGCCTCGAGTGTCATGCAATGCGTGTTGATGGCGGCTAACTTTGGGTAGGGCCCGAGTTCGATGCCAAACCGGTTGGCATTGTATAGCTGTGGGATCAGACAGATATCGGCCAGTGATACAGAGTCACCCATACAAAATGCGCCTGAGTTTGAGGCGGCGAGTGCCTCGATCGCCTCAAAGCCGCGAGACATCCATCGGCGGTACCAGTGCAAAACGGCACCTTGATCTGCACCAAATTCGCTTTTGAGATGATTGGTGACAGACAGATTGCAGATTGGGTGAATGTCGCATGAGTATCAATTCGCTGACAGACCTTGGTTTGGCTGCATGCTCCCTTAATTTGGGCCATTCGGGTCCTTTCAAACAAGGCGAACAAAAATGGTTCTAGATGTTCATCCACCTCACCTTTTATTTCTGGGTGATATCAAGAATCCTTTGGACGCTAAAACAGCGATGGGCGTTTTAGAGTGGCGTCCGGAGCATTGCATAGGGCAGTTCCGGCTCCCCGGCTGCGAGATAGACCTCGGGCTTCCTGACCTCAGCCCCACTGAGGCCTTTGATGCGGGCGCGAAAAGCCTCCTGATTGGAGTAGCGCCGCTTGGTGGTGAGATTGCGCCGGAGTGGATGGAATCGATTCGATTGTCACTCGCCAGTGGCTTGTCTGTCGTGAGTGGGTTGCATCAGAAGCTGATCGCGGTAAACGGATTGAGATCGATCGCCGACGCAAAAAAAGTGGCTTTGGTCGACGTCAGAGTGCCACCCGATGTGCATCGAATTGCCTCGGGTAAAAAGCGAACCGGGAAAAGATTATTGACCGTTGGAACCGACTGTTGCGTGGGTAAAAAATTCACGGCGTTGGCGGTATGGAAAGCGCTCGCCAAACAGGGCGTAGACGTCACGTTTCGAGCAACCGGACAGACTGGAATTATGATCTCGGGCTCAGGCATTCCAGTGGACGCGGTCGTATCAGACTTTTTGCCAGGCGTTTGTGAGTACCTGACACCCGACGCTGGCGAAAACCACTGGGATATTATTGAGGGGCAGGGCTCCCTTTTTCATCCAGCGTATGCAGCAGTCACGCTTGGCCTTATGCATGGCAGCCAGCCTGACTTGATGCTGCTGTGCCATGATCCCAATCGGGTTGCGATT
>CAXEVD010000078.1:0-6684 GCA_963999395.1 uncultured Halieaceae bacterium | reverse complement strand
GTTGGGGGAGCCCTTCATATAGAGGATGATACGGTTTCCCTCTATTTGCTCGCGGATGGTTTCCATGATGTCCATAAACTGCTCCGTATTGAGGGCAATCACCCTTGATTCGGCTGGCACAAAGACCGCTATTGTAATACGACAAAGGCGCGGCAAGCGCGGCGAGGGATGTAAAACCGCACACACTGTGGATTTGACTCAAGCGGACGCTCCGCTACTCTTGCTCCCCCGCGGATATAAGGGCTGATCCCCGATGCCAGACGCGTCGCCCGCCATCATGCCGACATATGGTCGCCTGCCCGTCACCTTCTCCAGAGGGGAGGGTGCTGTGCTGTACGACATGGACGACCACGCCTATCTCGATGGTGTGTCGGGCATCGCAGTAACGAATCTGGGACACCAGTATCCGCGCGTGACTGAGGCAGTCGCCGAACAGGCTAGCCGCCTCATTCATACCTCCAATCTGTTCCATATTGGCTTGCAGGAAGCTGTCGCGGAGCAACTGCGCGCCGCGACCGGCATGGAAAACATGTTCTTCTGCAACTCGGGCGCAGAGGCGAACGAGGCGGCCATCAAACTCGCGCGCCGCTATGGCGATCAAAAAGGCATCGCTTCACCACAGATCGTTGTGCTCGATGGCGCCTTTCACGGCCGCACCCTCGGCGCGCTGTCCGCGACCGGCAACCAAAAAATCCGACAGGGATTTGGCCCGCTGCTTGAGGGATTCCAGCGCGTCGCGCCAGACGACCTCTCCGCCGTCGAGGCACTGGCGGCTGAGCGCCAAGATATCGTTGCGGTACTGGTAGAACCGATTCTGGGCGAGGGCGGCATCAAGCCGCTGGCCACAGACTTTCTTCAGGGGCTGCGCAGAGTGTGCGATCAGCACGAATGGCTGTTGATATTTGATGAAGTGCAAACCGGCAACGGTCGCTGCGGATCAATTTACGTATTTGAGCGGCTGGGCGTTGAACCCGATGTCTTGCTGACCGCCAAGGGGCTGGGCAATGGTCTGCCTATTGGTGTTTGCATGGCAAAGGGGGTCGCGGCGGAGCAGTTGGGCCCGGGCGATCACGGCTCCACCTATGGCGGCAACCCGCTCTGCTGTGCGGCAGCGCAAGCCGTGCTGACCGCACTGGCCGAGGACGGCGTGATGCAACAGGCCGCCAACATCCGCGAGGCGCTGGTCAGCGCACTGCAAGCCAACCTCTGCGATGCTAAGTTAATCAGCGAAGTGCGCGGCACGGGACTCATGATCGGCATTCAGCCCAGTACTGCGACCGGTGAGATCGTGAAGCGCGGCCTGGACCGCGGTTTACTGCTCAATATTGCGGGGGGCGATACCATTCGTGTGTTACCGCCGCTCGTCATGACCCTCGAGCAAGCTGGCGAGTTGGGCGCTGGCATCGCTCACATTCTCAACGACGTCGCCAAGCAGGAAGACAACGCATGACTGCGCCAAGACACTTTCTCACCCTGATGGATCTCGCGTCCGATGAAATCCGGGCGCTGATTGCGCGTGCGATTGAATTGAAAACGCAGCACCGGGCCGGCACCGCGCCACGCAGTCTCGAGGGCAAAGTCTTGGCGATGATTTTCACCAAAGCCTCGACCCGCACCCGCGTCTCTTTCGAAGCCGGCATGGCGCAGCTCGGCGGCAGCGCACTCTTCCTATCAGGACAAGACACGCAACTGGGGCGCGGCGAACCGATTGAGGACAGCGCCCGGGTAATCTCCTCGATGGTCGACATCGTCATGATCAGAACCTTCGCCCACACGGACGTCGAAGATTTTGCCGCGCACTCCAGCGTGCCCGTCATTAACGGCCTGACCGACGACTACCACCCATGCCAAATACTGGCGGATCTGCAGACCTACTTCGAGGTAAGAGGAGATATCAGCGGGCGCAAGGTCTGCTGGTTAGGAGACGGCAACAACGTCTGTCACTCCTGGATGAATGCGGCCCGACAACTCGACTTCGAGCTGGTGGTGGCGTGCCCCGAGGGGTACGACCCGGACCCCGCGCTGCTGACGGCTTGCGAAGCGCATGCGCGTATCGACAGAGATCCCGCTGCCGCAGTAGAGGGCGCGCACCTGTTAGTGACGGATGTCTGGGCGTCGATGGGTCAGGAGAGTGAGCAGGCGGCGCGCGAGGCCTTCTTGGCACCTTACCAACTCAATCGGTCGCTGCTCGATCGCGCGTCTTCTGACGCCCTGTATATGCATTGCCTGCCCGCCCATCGGGGGGAGGAGATCACGGCGGAGCTCATGGACGCACCCGATTCCGTCATCTGGCAAGAAGCGGAGAACCGTTTGCATGCGCAAAAAGCATTAATGGAGTTACTGCTCAGCGCCTGATGACACCGCCCGAGTCCAAGCCTGTGGGTATTAACGTTTTTTCCGCGACAATCATAAAAATCTTCCACGACCGCCATTCGCGGGGATAAGCTCGTTTTAAATCCAAAAGTCAGTGACTTAGCGCAACTGGCCCGCTGGGCGCGATGCGTTACCCACAGAATGTCCACAAAAAAGACCCAGCATCCTCTGCTTGCATTGTCGGTCATACCCGCCTATCTTGGGGTTGCCGGAGCAGTGAACCCCTACATATAGGTGTTGAGCCTGAAAACCAAGTAAAGCTCAACGGAGACCCGTTTCCGGTAAAAAAAGGACCAGCACATCACAAAAAATTGGCGTTTTAGAGGCAGCCCCAGATATGCAAACAGGCAGTGAGTCAATAGAACAAGAAAGCGTCGCGTCCACTCCAGCTGCGACTCGAGAAAACCCCAATCCGACACGATTGTCCGCCACTGCGCCTGGCCAATTGCGGGTCATTAAACGTAATGGCACCGTGGTCCCGTTTGAAGACAGCAAAATCACGGTAGCGATCACCAAGGCCTTTTTGGCTGTGGAAGGTGGCACCGCTGCTGCCAGCAGCCGCATTCATGAAACAGTTGCCAACCTGACCGCGCAGGTCGTCGCGACCTTCAAACGCCGCATGCCCTCGGGCGGCACGCTGCACATCGAGGACATCCAGGATCAGGTCGAGCTGGAATTAATGCGCGGCGGCGAGCACAAAATCGCGCGAGACTACGTGATCTACCGAGAAGCGCGACGCCAGGAACGCGATGCAAAAGTCGAGCTATCTCCCGAATCGCAGGCCGCGGCAAAGGCCATCAACATTGTCCAGCCCGACGGTAGCAAAGCACCTCTGGATATTGAACGCATCGGTACGATCGTCGCCGAGGCCTGTGCCGGACTACAGGATGTCAGCGAGTCCGCCATCATCGATGAGGCCCTGCGCAATCTCTACGACGGCGTCTCAGCAAAAGAGTGCAGCACCTCTCTGGTGATCACGGCGCGCACGCTGATTGAACAGGAGCCAAACTACAGCTTCGCGGCCGCCAGACTGCTACTCGATGATCTGCGCGCGGAAGGCCTGAGCTTCATGGGGGTCGCAGAGAGCGCCACCCAGGCGGAGATGGGCACGTATTACCCGGGGGCCCTCAAGGCGTTTATCCAACGCGGTATTGAGCTGGAGCTGCTGGCACCGAACCTCGCCGAGTTTGACCTCGACATGCTGGGCGAAGCGCTGGAGGCAGAGCGGGATCTGCAGTTTACCTACCTCGGGCTGCAGACCTTGTATGACCGTTACTTTATCCACAGCGACGAGGTGCGTTTCGAGCTGCCGCAGATCTTCTTTATGCGCGTCGCAATGGGGCTTTCCGTGCGGGAAGACAACCCCAACGCGCGAGCGATCGAGTTTTATCGACTGCTGTCGTCCTTCGACTACATGAGCTCGACACCGACGCTGTTCAATTCCGGTACCCTGCGGCCGCAGCTGAGCTCGTGTTACCTAACGACCGTGCCAGACGATCTGTTCGGCATTTACGGCGCGATTCAGGACAACGCCATGCTGTCCAAGTTCGCAGGGGGTCTGGGCAACGACTGGACACCGGTGCGGGCGCTGGGTGCTTACATCAAAGGCACCAACGGCAAAAGCCAGGGCATCGTGCCCTTCCTGAAAGTCGTTAATGACACTGCTGTGGCAGTGAATCAGGGTGGAAAGCGCAAGGGGGCGGTGTGCGCCTATCTAGAAACATGGCACATGGATATCGAGGAGTTCCTCGACCTGCGCAAGAACACCGGTGATGACCGTCGACGCACACACGACATGAATACCGCCAACTGGATCCCCGATCTGTTTATGAAGCGGGTATTCGAGGATGGCGACTGGACTCTGTTCTCCCCCAACGACGTGCCGGACCTGCATGATCTATGCGGCACCGCGTTCGAGGAGTGCTACGAGCAATACGAGCAGATGGCGCGGGATGGCGAACTCAAGCTCCATAAAACGCTGAAGGCACAGAACCTGTGGCGCAAGATGCTGGGCATGATCTTTGAGACCGGCCACCCCTGGATGACCTTCAAAGACCCCTGCAACTTGCGCTCGCCCCAGCAACACTGTGGCGTGGTGCACTCTTCCAATCTCTGCACCGAGATCACGCTGAACACCAACTCGGAAGAGATCGCGGTCTGCAATCTGGGCTCGGTCAACCTGCCGCAGCACATTGAGAACGGTGAGCTAAATCTCGACAAGTTGAGAGGCACCGTGCGCACGGCGATCCGTATGCTCGATAACGTGATCGACATCAATTACTACTCTGTACCGCAGGCTGAGACATCAAACTTCCGTCATCGCCCGATTGGCCTTGGCCTGATGGGCTTTCAGGATGCGCTCTACAAGATCGATGCGCCTTACGGATCCGAAGACGCAGTCACGTTCGCAGATCGGTCCATGGAGGCCATCAGCTACTTTGCCATCGAAGCGTCCAGCGAGCTATCGAGTGAGCGAGGCAGCTACTCATCCTATGATGGATCTCTGTGGAGCCGCGGCATCTTCCCGCTCGATTCACTGGACATCCTGATTGAGCAGCGTGGCGAAAAATACATCGACGTCAATCGTGACAAGACCCTCGACTGGGATGCCTTGAAGGCCAAAGTTGCCTCCGCGGGCATGCGCAATTCAAACGTGATGGCCATCGCACCAACGGCAACCATTGCCAACATCACCGGCGTATCGCAGTCCATCGAACCCACGTATCAGAACCTGTATGTGAAATCGAATCTGTCCGGTGAGTTCACTGTCGTGAACCCGTACCTGGTCAATGACCTGAAGAGCCGCGACCTCTGGGACAAGGTCATGGTCAACGACCTAAAATACTTCGATGGCAGCGTACAGACCATCGACCGTATTCCAGCCGACCTGAAAGCCAAGTACGCGACAGCGTTTGAGGTCGAGCCCCGCTGGTTGGTAGACAGCGCGAGCCGGCGCCAGAAGTGGATTGATCAGGCGCAGTCTTTGAATCTTTACATTAATAATGCCAGCGGCAAGAAGCTGGACGTGACCTACCGCATGGCGTGGTTCAGCGGTCTCAAGACAACGTACTACCTGAGATCTCTGGCCGCCACCGGTACCGAAAAATCGACGGTAGATACGGGCAATCTCAATGCCGTGTCCAGCGCTACCGAAACCCCACAGCCGGCGCCAGTGCCTCAGGCTTGCTCGCTGGACGATCCAGACTGTGAAGCCTGCCAGTAACAGCGGGCCACACGTTGTAATAGGAGAAGATGATTATGTTGACTTGGGACGACTACAATCAGGAAGACAGTATGGCTGCGACAGCAGCCCCCGAGCCCGCCGTGGTGGCGGCAGCCGCTGCTGCGCAGGAGGTTGTGACAGCGCCTGAACCCGCGGCTTCAGAGCCTGCACGTGCCGAGCCCTCGCCCGAGGCGATGCAAACGGCAGAAGCCGTCATCGCCAATATGGATGCATCAGCCGGCGTCGAGGAGCTTGAAATGGGTGCGTCACGCGTATCGGTTGATGAGAAAGCGATGATCAACTGCCGCGCTGACCTCAATCAGCTCGTGCCCTTCAAGTACGACTGGGCTTGGCAAAAGTACCTCGACGGCTGCGCCAACCACTGGATGCCGCAGGAAATCAACATGACCGCTGACGTCGCCACGTGGAAGAGCAGCGACGGTCTGAGCGAGGACGAGCGCCGCATCGTGATGCGTTCCCTCGGATATTTCTCGACAGCGGATTCGCTGGTGGCCAATAACCTGGTGCTGGGCATCTACCGTCTGGTTACCAACCCCGAGTGCCGACAGTATTTGCTGCGTCAAGCCTTTGAAGAGGCGATCCACACCCACGCGTACCAATACTGCATCGAATCCCTCGGCATGGATGAAGGTGAAGTCTTCAACATGTATCGCGAGGTGCCGCCAGTAGCGAAAAAGGCCGCGTGGTCCATTAGTCATACGCACGAGCTGTCTGACCCCAACTTCAGCACCGGCACCATCGAGGC
Organism: uncultured Halieaceae bacterium; assembly: GCA_963999395.1. Lineage (GTDB taxonomy): Bacteria > Pseudomonadota > Gammaproteobacteria > Pseudomonadales > Halieaceae > Luminiphilus. Next base: position 322 of record CAXEVD010000078.1, on the reverse strand, counting down.
TGACCAGCAGTTACTGCGTAATCTGATTGGCTTCTACGCTGTCACAGAAGGCATTTTCTTCTACTGCGGCTTCACGCAAATCCTGTCTATGGGCCGCCGCAACAAGATGACGGGCGTCGCAGAGCAGTTCCAGTACATCCTCCGCGACGAGTCGATGCACCTGAACTTTGGCATTGACGTGATCAACCAGATCAAATTGGAAAACCCACGGCTTTGGACGGAAAAGTTCAAGGAAGAAGTCACCCAGATGATTCTTGAGGGCACTGCACTCGAGATCGAGTACGCCCGCGACACTATGCCGCGAGGTGTGCTGGGCATGAAC
>CAXEVD010000077.1:0-6697 GCA_963999395.1 uncultured Halieaceae bacterium | reverse complement strand
CCCACTGCACTCAGATGCTGTAACACCACGTCTTCAGCAGATCGCTCTGCAAGCTTCTGCCATGCCGGCGTGACGCGATCTCGCCATTCACCGAGATCAACATAGTCTCTGACCTCACTGACAGTATCCGTGGCGGGATCAACTGTGAATACACCATTACACGCAACGGCATGCTCCTCGCCCAGCAACCAAAACCGGTCGACTCGCTCATACCAAGCGACCCGACCTTCGACTGAGGAGGAGATCACATCCCAACGCACCTGATCCGACCAACAAAGGATATTGGCCAACAATGCCATCACGGCTGGCCGGCCTTTGGCAGCCGGGTGCGGCACATTTTGCCAGGTCGCGTTGGGGTGTAGCGCAGCCTGAACAGCGCGCAAGTCGCGGGACTCGATGGCCACTAGTAATCGGTCGATCGTCTGGCGGGTTCGTAGGTCTTCATTCATAGAGGAATCATAGTCACGCTGGCCGACCGACGGAATCAGGTTCGCCCTTTCACACCTAAAAATTTCCCCCTCCCGTCAGCCAAGACGTTACTCTTGCCGTCCCTTTTCTTTAAGCGCAGGAGCTTTCCCAGTCATGTCCCTCTCAGACAAGCCTTTCGATATCGTTGTTTTTGGCGCCTCGGGTTATACCGGCCGTCTGGTTGCTGAATATCTCGCGGCCGAATACGCCGGATCAGACTTGAAGTGGGCGATGGCGGGCAGGTCGTTGGAGAAGCTCGCCGCTGTCCGCGCGGAGATGGGCATCAGTGAAGCCGTCGAGCTCCTTGCTGTGGATGTGGACAACCCCGACTCGGTGACGCAAATGGTCGACGCGTGCCAGGTCGTCATTACCACAGTCGGGCCCTACCAGCTTTATGGTGACGAGCTGGTCAAGCAATGTGCCGAGCGCGGCACCGACTATGTGGATCTGACGGGAGAGCCGAGCTGGATGCACGAGACGATCGCGCAGTACAGCAGCGCGGCCAAAGCATCAGGCGCGCGCATCGTTCACAGCTGCGGCTTCGACTCCATTCCGTTTGACTTGGGTGTGTATTGGCTGCAACAACACGCCATCGCCAAAACGGGCCAGCCGATCGCCATGGTCAAAGGCCGGGTCCGTGCCATGAACGGCACTTTCTCCGGCGGCACTATCGCGTCTATGCGCGCGACGATGGCCTCGGCCAAGGCTAACCCCGCCATCATTCAGGTCCTGACCAACCCCTTTGCCCTCACAGAGGGGTTCACAGGACCCGAGCAACCCGCCGGCATGGCGCCGCAATACGATGAAGAACTTAAGAGCTGGAGTGCGCCTTTCATCATGGCGCCGATCAACACCAAGAATATCCACCGCTCCAATTTTTTGCTGGGCCACCAATACGGTGAAGATTTCCGCTACGACGAAATGCTTCTGACCGGCGATGGCGATCAGGGCAAAGCCGCGGCTGACTATGTGGCCAAAGACGACTCAGTCGCCAAAAGCGACCTCCAACCGGGCGAGGGTCCCACCAAGGAGGAGCGCGAGAACGGTAATTACGACGCGATCTTTGCAGGCGAGACCCAGGACGGGGAATTAATGATCAGCAGCGTGCAGGGAGACCGGGACCCCGGCTACGGCTCAACATCGAAAATGCTGGCCGAGGCGGCGATGTGTTTATTGGTCAACCCGGATCTGGCTTCTGGAGGGCTATGGACGCCCGCCGCAGCGATGGGTGACGCGCTGATGGCGCGGCTGCAGGAGCACGCAGGGCTGACCTTCAAGATCGAAAAGGGCTGACCGCTACCCCGCCTCGCGCAGTGTGTCCGGAACGTGTTCACGCATGTCACCTGATCAACTGACGGCGCTACTCAATACCGCGTTGAGCGAGCACCTCGCCGGGAAAATCCCCGGCAAGGAGTTAATGCAGCTTGAGAGGCTGTCGGGTGGCGCCAACAATGAGACCTGGCGGCTGACGTGGGGCGGCACGCCACTGATCTTGCGGCGGCGACCGTTCTCGGCTGACTCTGTCGATCAGCTCGAGGGCAATATTCTCGGACTGTCGCTGGTAGATGAGGCGGCAGTCATACAACTGGCGACCTCGACGTCGGTGCCAGTCCCCGACATTCACGCAGTCTTTGACGCCTCGCACCCCATTGGCGAGGCCTTTCTAATGGGCTTTATTCCCGGAGAGAGCATCCCACAGAAATGGCTGGTGGACGACACTTATGAAGTCGCGCGAAGCCGGCTGGCGTTTCAATGTGGCGAGGCACTGGGACGCATTCACAGCATCGACTGCTCACTCCTCCCGGCCAATATTGGCCCCACCACACTGGACAAGCGCTTTGCCGCGGCGCAAAAGCGACTGCACGCATTTGGCGATATCTCTCCTGTGATGCAGTTCGGGTTGAACTGGCTCATTGATCACGCACCAACCGAGGCACCCTGCGTCCTCCTGCACGGTGATTTCCGCACGGGCAACTTGCTGGTGGATGAACAGGGTCTGGCAGGCGTGCTCGACTGGGAGCTCACACACCAAGGCCCGGCAGAGGAAGATCTGGGATATCTCTGCGCCAACGTCTGGCGATTCGGGCACCTACAGAACCCCGTGGGTGGCTTTGGTGGCTACGACGATTTGATCACCGGCTATGCATCGACCGCGGGGTGGACGCCCGAGCTGTCTACCATCCGCTATTGGGAAATCTTCGCGGCACTCAGTTGGGGTTTGGTCTGCCAGACCATGGGCGCGCTATGGCACAGCGGCAATGGCGACGTAGAGCGCGCCGCGGTGGCGCGCCGGCGGTCGGAAGCAGAACTCGATATCCTGCTATTAATAGAAGAATGGGAAAACGCATGAGTCAGGCCAACGAGCAAACAACCGCCTCTGACGTCACCATCTCGGAGTTATTGGGGGCGGTCAAAGGCTTCCTGATGGACAGCGCATTGCCCGCACTATCCGGACGCGATCAATTTAATGCCCGTGTGGCCGCCAATGTGCTGGGCATCATCGACCGGGAACAACAAGTGGGCCCGGAGCTGGCAGCGCTGGATGCCGCCGCCGCGCAGCAATGGCTCCCGGGTGACTCAGGGTCAGGCACCGCGCTGCAGCAACTATCCCGGGCGCTCGCAGCGAGAGAGATCGATGCTGACACCGACTTTTTTGAGTACCTGAAGCAGCGGCAACTTCTGGTCGCCGCGATCAATAACCCCCGCTATGCCAGTCGCAAAGTGGCGGAGGAAAGGTGGCGGAGTGAGTCGTGAAAACATTTAACGTCTTATCACTGATAGCCCACAGCGCCCGCGGCAGGCGGCTTCTTTCCGATTGGCCTCACCGCGCTAACAGACGGGACGCTGTCGCAGAAATCCGATCATCGAGGCACGTATGAGCCAGCCTTTTTTATTCGATATCCCACAGTCCATCGAGGATTACCTCGTCGTACTCGATGACTTCATTGAACGCGAAATCAAGCCTCTCGAAGCGCAGGATGACAACATCCGCTTCTTTGACCACCGGCGCGAGCACGCCCGCACGGACTGGGATCGAGACGGCTTGCCCCGCGAAGACTGGGAAGCGCTGCTCAAAGAAATGCGCCGGCGCGCGGATGCAGCCGGGCACTTTCGCTACGCGCTGCCCGAAGAATTTGGCGGGCAGAATGGCAGCAATCTGGCGATGGCGCGCATCCGGGAGTATCTCGCCAGTAAAGGCCTCGGACTACATAACGATCTCCAGAATGAAACCTCGATCGTCGGCAATTTGATGACGCCAATGATGCTGCGCGACTTCGGTACGGTCGAACAGCAGTCACGATGGATGGAGCCGCTGCTGCAAGGTGACCTGGGTTGGTGCTTCGGTCTGACCGAGGCGGCGCACGGGTCCGACGCCACCTGGATGGAAACGCGGGCCGAGCGCACCACGCGTGACGGCGTCTCAGGCTGGTCAATCACCGGCGAAAAAATGTGGACCACCGGCCTGCATAAGGCCAGCCATGTTTTGGTGTTCGCGCGACACGGCGGCGAGGATGGCAGCCCCACGGGCATCGGCTGCTTCGTGACCTCCACGAAAGCGACAGGCTTTGAAATTGGGGAGTATTTGTGGACCTTCAACATGCCCACCGATCACCCTCACTGCACCCTGAAAGAAGTGTTCGTGCCCGATAGCGATGTGTTGGGCGATATCGGTCAGGGTCTGCGGGTCGCCATGCATTTTGTACACGAGAGTCGGATTCGTCAGGCCGCCTCGTCTCTAGGTGCCGCCCAGTATTGCCTTAATGAGACCTTTGCCTACACCAAGGAAAGAGCGCCCTTTGGTAAGCCGCTATCAACTAATCAGGGCATACAGTTCCCGCTGGTGGAGCTACAGACAGAGGCTGAAATGCTGCGGTTGCTGATTTATAAAACCGCAGCGCAGATGGACCAGATGGATAAAGTCGACGTGGCCAAAAAGCTGACCGATAAAGTCTCGATGTGTAACTACCGCGCCAACCGTCTGGTCTGTGATGCCGCTGACACCGCGATGCAATTCCATGGTGGCATCGGCTATTCGCGACACAAGCCGTTCGAACACATCTACCGGCACCATCGCCGTTATCGCATCACCGAGGGAGCTGAAGAAATTCAGCTGCGCAAGATTGCCGGGGTGCTCTACGGCTTCGTGTCCTGACGCGCGAAACGCCAGTCATCGCTAGCGCTCGAGCAGGCACTGCCCACCAATAGGCGACTGCGGTCAGGGTGATGTCAGGCCGGCCAGCTCCCGCCGCAGGGCGCCCAGCAACATGTTCTCGTAGTAACCCGACACCTGATCCGCAGCGGCGTCGAGAAATCCCTCCATCAGATCCGCATCCAGCACCACGCCGCAGTCCGACCAGCGGCCACCCACCGCGTTATCAACGTAAGCCAGTCGCGCTGACTTGAGTCCCGCCTCAGCTGCGCGCCGCATCCAGGGCGCCGCCTCGCAGGCTCTTGATTCACGGGACAGCATCAGCCCGTAAACAAACATCGCCTGGGTGTGGCCAGCCGCCGCCGACTGCGCCAGGTAGACCATGCCTTCCTCGTAGTAGGTCCCGTTTCTGTCTGCGTGATAGACGATCGCTCGGGCCAACTGGTACTGCAACCTGGGGTTGTCAGAATCCGTCTCGAGGTCGCTCCGACAAGCCGCCATGGCGCGCTCGGTATCCACTTTGGAGGATGACACACCAGGCCCAACGCGGTCCGGGTCAGAGGGGTGACCCACTTCCCAGTCACAGGCAGTGATCGCTTGCGCCGCGACGACTGCAGGCAGTCCCACTCCGATACAGGCCAAAAAAGTAGCGATCAGGAGTGGGAGTCGGCGCCGATTATCAATCACGCTAAATGCCCGAGTCTTCGGCAATTCGAATGACCGGCGGTGCGGCCAGCATCTCGACCAGTCGATCCAGCACCCCGGTTTCGGTGCGCCAATTCAGGTAGCGCTGATAGTGCTCGGCGCTGTCCCAGTACTCGATAAACACGATGCCCTCGCCGTCGCCCTCGATGTAAACCTTGAGATCCTGACAGCCATCGAAACTGCGTGTATCCGGCAAAATCTCCGTCAGGAAATCGAGGATCGGCTGAACACCCCCCTCCCCGGGTTTGAGATCGACCCATACCATGGTCATGGCGTTCCCCCCTATTAAGACGCTGTCTGTGGCGGATCGGAGAATAATTGTACTGCCGCCGGCTCACCGGTCTGGATGAGCAAGGCGCGCTTGCGCAAAAACCGGGTGAGTCCGGCGGGCCCCATACGCGACCCGCCCATGCCGGAAAAACGAAAACTGTTTTTTTCCACGTCGTTGACGATGCCGGTCAAGGAGGCATCGTTGATACTAATCGCGCCGACCTGCAGACGCTCTGCAACGGCCTTCGCGGCATCAGCGTCGGCGGAGAATACCGCCGCGGAGAGCCCAAAAGTCGAATCATTGGCGAGCGAAACGGCCTCTTCCACATCGCCGTATATGACAACGGGAATCACGGGGCCAAAGGTCTCTTCCTGCATGATCAGCATATCGTGGGTAACGTTGGTGAGGAGCGTTGGGGGGTACCAAATGCCACCGGCCTGCACCGGCTCACCGCCGAGCAAACAGGTTGCGCCCTTCTCCAACGCGTCATCGACCTGCGCTTGAATCGTCTCAACCTGTCGCTCAAATATCAGCGGCGCGATGTCACCAGCACCATCTTCGTTACAGGTTAAAGACAGCACCTTGAGTTGCGCGAGGAGCTCTTCGGTAAAAGGCTCAGCAATGCTCTCATGACAATAGATACGTTCCAGCGACTGACAGGCCTGACCCGTCATGCCGATCGCACTGCGAATAATGGCGCGGGCGGCAAGCGGAATGTCGGCATCAGGTAGGACGATAGCGGGGTCCTTGCCGCCAAGCTCGAGAAACGCGGGAATAAAACAGGCCGCCGCTTGCTGACTCACCTGCCGGCCGGTCTTTACACTCCCGGTAAAACAAACGGCATCCACCTGCTCGATCATTGCCTTCCCGGTTTCAGGGCCGCCTGTGACAATGCGCAGCACCGCCGCCAATTCGGGCACGGCGTCGAGTGCACGCTGTAATGGTTCGATAAATCGTGGGGTGACCTCAGAAGGCTTCAGCAAGACCGAACAGCCCGCTGACAAGGCGGCGAGGCTGTCGATCATGGCGAGCAGCAGTGGCACATTCCAGGGACTGATCACCGCGACGACCTGATAAGGAATCAGTCGATGCTGATAATGAAC
>CAXEVD010000076.1:0-6741 GCA_963999395.1 uncultured Halieaceae bacterium | reverse complement strand
CGTGGAATGGGTCGAACGCATGAAGGCGCTACCCAGTTTCGCGAGGGCCAGTGAAAAAGACGGCCGGCCTAGCATAGCTCTCGACTATTGAGTAAAGCGTCCGATGTCTCCGCATTAAAGCGGCTAGGCGGGTTTTCAGCCACCGGCTTGTAAATATTTCGCCAGCGTCTCGTGGAAGTGACGAATACGCAGCTCCTGATAGCTTGCAGTAATCGCCTTGCGGCTCTTAGACGCCATCAGGCCTCGTTGAACCTCCGGCAGGTTACCGGCGTCTTGATCAAACAGAGCTCCTAGTAAACCCAGCCCGTCAGCATCAGCGTACTTCTGGTCGTAGTCGAGTCGAATGGTTTTAGCATCAGCTGGCCTTGGTTGATCGGCAGCAAAACCATCCAGTAAGCAGATATCCATAATGCACCCATCGGGATTCATCCCATCCGGGCGATAGCGGTAGGTAATCTGGCTCTGGAAGCCACCCCACGGCGCAAAGTTGGGGAAAACCAGATAAAGAATGGAATCCATGGTCTCGGCATCGGTCACGGTTGCCAGCATTTCCGGGCTCATGAATGCAGCGAACTCGTCCCGGCGCACCGCGCCAATGGCCTGCCGTGATGTAATCGTATCTGCGTCCAGACCCGTCAGCTCTTGAGCCCGCTCAAAACCCCCGGGACCCGTCATCGCCTCAACCGACTCCTGCACACTGTACCGATCGGCCTGCCCCGGATTAGGGATACCCTGCGCAGTAATGGTGCGACTCAGGTGGTCACCAAACACGTCGTACTGGGAATTATCGCCACCGGTAAACGACAGTATCTGGGGGTGAGTCTGAATGGCGTGGTAAGACTCGATGAAGGCCTCCATCGCGATCTTCCAGTTGCAGGCTATCTTCTTCTCGACATGTAGCGACACGTAGCGGTCTTCAGGGGTCCAGCGTTGAAAATGCTCGGTCAGTACCGAGGCGTATTCTTCAAAGGGCGGCGCATCCAGGTCCATATTGATGAGCACCCAGCCACCCCAAGTGGTCACCTGCACTTCAGGTAGCGTCAGTTCCGCCAGCTGCGCCTGATCAAACTCCCAGTCGCAGTAGGCCTCTTTGAAGCTCCCATCCAGGTGCCAACAGAAACCGTGGTAAGGGCATCGCAACTCCCGGCTGGTACCTTTGCCGGACTTGAGCGCGCGGCCCCGATGCAAGCAGGAGTTATGGAAGCCTTTCAGCTCCCCGGACTCGGTACGCACCAGCAATATCGAATACCGGGCAATGTCATAGACGGAGTAATCCCCTGCCTTCTGCAGCGCGGTCTCACGGCAGACCATCTGCCATACCCTGGGCCAAAGGTGCTCGACCTCTTTCTCAAATACCCCGCGGTCGGTCCAGACGTCAGTGGCAATAATGTCGTTGGCGATATTGGGCTGTGTATCCAGGCGTAAAGCGTCCGGAACGCTGACCGCCTCCTCATTCAGCAGTTCCTGATAGCTAGGAAAAACAGGCTTGTTCATGGGTTACTCCACAGCGCGACACATCTTTGGCTTCACGCCACTTTATCAAACGAAATGTGCAGATCCATCAAGCCACGCAACAACACATTCGGGTGGTGCTTGAGCGAGTTTTTCCCTTCGACCAAGGTCCAGTTATCAGTGCGCCGCAACAACGTTGTCATGGCAATCTGCAGCTCGGTTCTCGCCAGCTGGGCGCCCAGACAAAAGTGAGTGCCCTGCCCGAACGCCATATGGTTATCGGCATTCTCCCGATCAACCTGCATGGCGCCGGCGCAAGGAAAGACCGACTCGTCACGATTCCCCGCAGCAAAACGCACCATGAGGAACGATCCCTCGGGGATGGCCACGCCATCGATTTCCGTGTCTTGGGTCGCGCGCCGCCACATCCCTGAGGTAGGCGTCTCCAATCGTAGAATCTCCTCGACCGCGGTAGGTATCAGGTCGGGATTCGCTCGCAGCTTTGCCTGTTCTTCGGCATTTTCAATCAGCAACACGACACCCCCGGCGATCGCGTTAGTCGATGTCTCGTTTCCCGCGACCAATATCTGCTGAATCATGCCCAACGCCTCTGGCTTGGTCAGCAAACGACCCTCATCAATCGTGTTGTTGGCAAGATCAGAAATGATGTTGTCTTCAGGGTGCTCTCGCATACGGTCAATGAGATCCGCAAAGTAATGCTGGAACTCCACAATGTCTTTAGCGTTCTGGATCTGCTGCTCCTCATCGGCGAGGCGGCCCAGCCTCGATGTGGAAGCGTCTGACCACTTCTTCAGCAACGTCAGCTCGGAGCGCGGCACACCCAGTTGGTCAGCAATGACATAGATGGGCAGGGGCACGCAGAGACGATTGAGCAGGTCCACTTCTCCGTCATCAATCCACTCGCTAATCAACTGATCGGCAATGGCTTGGATATCATCACGCATACCCTCGATGCGCTTGTTGGAAAACACCTTGTTAACCAGATTGCGATACACACGATGCCTGGGTGGATCCTGGGTCAGCAGGGTTTCGACCATTTCATATCCCTGCTCATAGATGACGTTGACGTCCTCGTTGGAGGAGCCAGCATTCAACAGCGCACTGAAGCTGCTTGAGAACCGGGCGGGATCACGAATAATCTCCCGAATGTCGTTGTATCGCGTCACAACGAACACGTTGGTACCGGGCATTTGCCATACGGGAGCTTCATCCTGTAACTGCTGATACACACTGAACGGACACTCCTGGACTTCCGGACTGAAGAAATCCAGCTCTGCAAGATCTTCGCGGCTCATGACAGCGCCTCCTGTAAAATCAATTCTGCGGTGGGGAAAGTATCCTCAGGCAGCTTTTGACGCTTCGCCTCAACAAACGCGGCAAAATCCCCCACCACTATCTGCCACACAAAATAGCGCTCTGCACCCTCAATCTCCATAGCAAAGGGGGTAAAACCCATCGGTACGTAGGCAAAAGCGTCGCCTGCTGCGGGGAAGAGATGCTCTCGTTGAAAAGTCTGCACCGCTTTACTCTGCGCCACCGGTACCATATCGAAAAACGCGACCGCAGGCTGAGTGATGGACAGACGTCGTAAAAACTCCGCGGGGAAGAGCCCTCCCGTCCAGCGGGCATTGATCTCGGTCACGATCACTTCGTCGCCCGAGACGAAGTAGTCGATGCCGCAATTAATGCCTTCGTCGGCGACATGCCCGTGATCCCGCGCGTAGGCTCCCACCTGCATCAAAACTGCCCTGTGAGCCTCCGGCACCTCTAGCTCGGGTGAAATGTAGTTACCCACCCACTTTCCGCCAGCAAACAAAATTTGGCGGACGTTACTGATACTGACGTCCTGTGGGGTAATCGTCAGATCCACCGTCATCTCCCGCCACTGACTGATATCCAGTTTTTCCTGAAGCAGTATCTGTACATCGTCGTCGTACTCCGCAATCTGATCGAGGCAGTCGTCGACGGAATCCACTGCAAAGACATTGCGAGATCCCGCGAGTCCTAAGAGCTTAACCATCACGCCATTTGGCAGCTCCGAAAACAAACGATCGGCCTCTCCCTCCTGAATCCCTCGCTTGGCATACACCTCGGTGCGGGGTACCGGTAGACCGGCTTGGGGCGCGTGCTCGGCAAAGTGCAGCTTGGAATTGACATTCCGACTCACCGCCAGCGCCTCGGGGTCTTGATGTAACGGCTCATTGCTCCCGCTGATCATGTAGAGGTTTGTCAGATCAACCTCCGGCAGAGACTTGGCGACACTCTCGTAGTAGCCATCTAGGGGGTGGAACTGCAACTGACTGTCGGGCACCGAATCGAGGCCCATGGCGGCGAACATCTCACTGTAGTGACCCAGCATCGCGCGCCATGCCGGATCCGTGAATGGAGTGCCCAAGGCCACATGATCAGTGGCCTTACCCAGACCCACGAGGGCAACCTGTAACGCGCAGGTGAGCACCTGATTCTCCTGGTGATCAACCTGTTGTTTAGGTGTCAAACTGGACAGGTCGTGATGCAGAGAGCAGTCATCACCCGCCATCGCATACAACGTCGACGCAGACTGCTCAGGTATGAAACTTCCCACTTTCATGTTCTGGTCCCTGAATGGATATTGATTATTATCGGAGTCCTATTTAAACATTTGCCAGGCTTAGTTGGCTCAGCCTGTTTTAAAAAGCTTTATCCCTTGTGAGCGGTAGCAACCAAGATCTAATCCTCTGGAAATAGATCTGCCGTTTGTCCCAACAAGGCCTCATCAAGATTCACCGGCGCGGTCAGATCACGGTCGTCGTAGCGAGTGTTACCAACCCGCGATGACACAGGATGAAGCGAGACCTCTAGCGTCGGCAATTCCTCGGATGATTGTGCGCTATTGAGCCACGCATCTAGGTGCTGCTGGTCCAGCAGCACGGGCTGTCTGCGGTGAATTTCGGCGAGTGGCTCGATCGCGCCCTGAGTGACGACCGCACAGCCGATGCCGGGCTGATAGACGCCCGCCATGTAGAATAAGTCTCCGCCACGGTGGTGGTACCAAGGTTGCTTTCCTGACCCGATACGCTGCCACTCATACCAACCATCGGCGAGCAAAGCGCAACGGGCAAGATCGCGAAAAAGAGGCTTGGCGTCCAATGTCTCAAAACGCGCGTTAGTGACAAAACGACTGACGCCGGACCCCTCCAGAGGAATGCCCCAATGGACTGACGCATGATCACTGGTGTCAGTCTTGATGACCACCTGTGATTGCGGTGCAATATTGAACCGGTCCGAGGTTTGCAGCCCCAGCTTTTCAACAGCGGGCTTGTTAGACACCGAAAGCGTGTAGCGCCCACACATTCTCAGACCGTCAATCCAGCGGCTTTCAGGGCCATTCCACCTAATACGCGCTCATCTCCCGCGGCCAGCTGGAGCTGCTTCTTGAGCGCAACAAAGCCGCCTCCGGTGATCGTGTCCATCTGCAGACCGGCGGCATGATTTTCCGACAATCGCGGGATCAGCTCCTGCTCAAAGCGCGTCTCGAACTCAGACAGCGATAGCAGCACCTCCACTTCAGAAAAACCTGAGCTCAAACCTCCGAGCGAAGCAGCCAACTGGTCAGCAACCCGAAAGCAGGTATTCATACCCATGCTCCGCGCAGGGTGCATCGCGTGACGGGCATCACCAATGAGCACCAGCGCCCCCTCTCCCCGATAAGGTTCGCTTTGCTGTGAAACGGGGGGGTAAATCGCCCCAAAAGCCAGTGATTCAAATTCTATCCCTGGACACCATTCGGCGAGACGACGGAGCAGGGCCTCCTCCGACCCCGTCTTCCAGAAGCTAATGTCCTCGGAAGATACGGGAAAACCCACCTTGGTTGCGCCGCCGGTTCGCGGGATCAGCGAGACCATACGCTCCTCTGCCAAATACACATCCAGCGTTCGCTCATGGCTCACTCCCTGCTGACGACCGTACAGGACGGCGATCGGATACTGATAACGGTGTCGGTCCAGACCTATTTTCAGGCGACTGCGAACCGTCGATGCGGTCCCATCGGCAGCTACCAATAACGTACACGTGGCGGAAGCCGACTGATTATCTGCCTGCCAGTCGACACGCCAACTTTCCATTACTCGCGTTAACGACCAGTCGGACAAACCAGTGATGTTTACAACCCCCGCTTCCTCGGCGGTAGCCAGCAAAATATCGCCAATCTTCTCATGATTCAAAAACAAGAACGCACCCGCGCAGTCATCGCGTTGAGGTACTGGCACCGTGACAATGTGAGCCCCCTCCGCATCAAACCAACGCGTTCCCGCTCGCTGCTCTGCGCCCGCTTCCATCAGCCGATCGAGCACACCCCAGCGAGACAAAACAGGCTGCATGGCCGGCTGTATGTGATCACCTCTAGAGGTATCCAATGGCCCGGCACGACGGTCCAAAAGCAGGACGCTCAAACCACTGTCCTTGAGCGCCACCGCGAGCGCGCCGCCCGCGATGCCCGATCCGATAATGGCAATGTCAAAATGTCGCAAGGTCACTCACACGTCCTGCTGTCTGGCTGAATAGATTTGAAGAGACACCATACCGACACAGGCCGCTCAATCAAACCAGCCCTCGCGACAGCCCCGTGACTCAGGCGATGACACTACTGCGATTCCCTGCTGCCAAGCGGTGGTGTAATGTCAGTCGGAATGACCAGCGGCTGACTCCCTATGACCGGGGCTACACCTCAACATCAGCGATGGATTGTACTCAGCGGGCTGTTTCTGGTTTACATGGCCTCAAACGGCATCACTTTGCATACGCTCCCTCTGTTGTATCCCGAATTGATGGATAGCTTCGGCTGGCAAGCTAGCGAGGTAACGTTGCCTGCAACCGTATTCTTTGTCATCGGCGCTGTCACGTCGCCACCGGCCGGGTGGCTGCTCGATCGCTATTCGTCCCGCGCCATCATCGGCTTGGGTAGCACGCTCCTGGCTCTAGGCTTAATGGCCTACTCCGCCACCAACAGTCTCTGGCAACTTGTCGCCGTCTACGCCCTGCTGGGACTGGCTCTGTCGCTCTGCGGCCTGGTCTCCAACATGGTGATGCTGACCGGCTGGTTTGACTCTGGGCGCGGCCGCGCCACGGGCATACTTTTGATGGCATCCAGCCTCGGCGGCGCGCTGTTTCCTCTAGCTGTCGGATCGGGCATCGAGCAGTTGGGCTGGCGACAGACCGTGCTGCTGACAGGCGTCGGCGTCGGCTCGATAATGCTCGGTAGCGTGTGGCTGTTACTGCGCGATGGAAGAC